>NZ_SDFT01000043.1:0-49253 GCF_004916815.1 Pantoea sp. R102 | reverse complement strand
CCGGTAACCCAGATCACCCTGACCGAAGGCGCCATCGGTTACCGGCGTTTTGGTGTGATTAAAGGCATTAAAGCCATGGCTGCTATCCGGCTGGAAGATGGCAGTTGGCCGCCCTTTGGTGCCAGCGTCCAGAGTAACGGACGCGAAGTGGGCATTCTGGATGATGACGGCCTGGTATGGCTGAGTGGCATTGAGGCCGGTGCCAGCATGGATGTGCGCTGGAACGGCGAAACCCAGTGTCAGCTGGCATTACCCGATCCTCTGCCGCAGCAGTTGCTCGACGAAGGACAGAACTTGTTATTACTTTGCACGCGCCGCGCCGCGCCTGCTTCTTCAACGTAAGGAAAGAGTTAATCATGCTGGTAAAAACGCTGAGCAGCGCCTTGCTGCTCTCCACGCTGACGCTATCGCTGCAGGCTCACGCGGCGATTGCGCTTGATCGCACCCGGGTCATTTTTAACGGTAACGAAAAAAACGTCTCACTGAATATCAGCAATGAAAACAAGCAGCTGCCTTATCTGGCGCAGGGCTGGATTGAAGACAGCAGCGGTAAAAAAATTACGTCACCGCTGGTGCTGCTGCCGCCGGTGCAGCGCGTCGAACCGGGCGAACGCAGCGTGGTGAAAGTGCAGGCGCTGCCAGCCATCAAGGCGCTGCCACAGGATCGTGAATCGGTGTTCTATTTCAGCATGCGTGAAATCCCGCCGCGCAGCGAGAAGAGCAACGTGCTGCAAATCGCGTTGCAGACGCGTATCAAGCTGTTCTATCGCCCGGAAGCGATCGTGGTGAGCAATCCGTCAGTGGTGACGCCATGGCAGGAAAAACTGACGCTGACGCGCAAGGGTGCACGCTACCAGCTGAATAATCCCACGCCTTACTTCATTACGCTGGTGGATGCACAGCCAGCGAAAGGCCAGTCGCTGAAGAAGAGCTTTGAACCGGTCATGGTCGCGCCAAAAACCAGTATCGATCTGGGCGTGAACGCAGCAGAACTGGGCAGCGCGCCGCTATTAACCTACATCAACGACTACGGCGGCCGTCCAACGCTGGCGCTGAAGTGTGCCGGCGACAGCTGCAGCGTCGTCAGTAACAAGGTGGAGCAGTAAGCGATGCGTGTGCTGTTGCTGGTGCTGACGCTGTTGAGCCTGACTCTGCAGGCGGCAACCAACGGCGTGGTGCATGTGTATGGCGCGCTGCAGGAGAGTCCATGCTGGCTTGACGTCGGTAACAATGATCAGGCGGCTGGCCTCGATACCACGCCGACCGCCGCGCTGCAACAGGTTGGCGAGCAGGTGATGAAGCAGGCGTTAACGCTGCATTTGCAGGACTGTCCGTACAGTATCCGCAATGTCGCCGATCCGCTATGGCTGCAACATGTGCCGTCCATCAGCATCGACTTTTTTGCCCCGCAAAGTCTGGCCGACCCGCAGCTGATTCGCGTCCAGGGCTCTGACGGCGTGGGCCTGCAATTGTTTGATGAGAACCATCAGCCGCTGCCGCCCACCTTCCGCAATCTGCGCGTGCCGCTCAGCGCCGGCAGCAATGTGCTGAGCTGGCTGACGGTAGAGGAACGCACCGCGCTGCCGCTGCAGCCGGGTGCCTGGTCAGCCAGCGGTCAGTTACAGGTGAACTATGACTAAGCATCGACTTGTTCCGTTGATGAAGTATTACAGCAGGCTGCTGATCGGTAGCCTGCTGCTGTGCATCTGCTGGCCGCTGCATGCGGTGGAGCTGCGCCTGCACGGTACGCTGATTGAGAATCCGCCCTGCACGCTGAATGACAACCAGAGCCTGATGATTGAGTTTGGCGATGCGCTGAGCGTGAAAAAGATCGATGGCGTCAACTATCTGCAGCGTAAGGCGATACCGGTCAAGTGCACCGAGGATCCGGGTGCGGCATTGCAGGTGCGTCTGACCGGTACCGCTTCCGCTTTCGACAGCAGCGCGCTGCTCAGCAGTGTGAGTGCGCTGGGTATTCGCTTTTATCTGGCCAGCAAGCCGCTGGCGGTCAACAGCACGTTGCCGATTGTTTTCCCCGGCACACTCGATCTCGGCGCGGTGCCGGTACAGCAGCCGGGCGTGACGCTGGAGGGTGGGGAGTTCACCGCCAGCGCGGCGCTACTGCTGGAATATCAGTAAGGAGAGGCGATGAGAGCGGGCGTAATGCTGGTACTGGGATGGCTGCTGGTGTCACAGGCACAGGCGATAGAGATGCAGCTGCACGGCACGCTGGTGGCGGAACCCTGTTCGCTGGAGCCGGATCAGCAGCAGCTGGAACTCAACTTTGGCGATATCGTCGCGAAATCGCTGTATCAGAATCCGCGCACGCCGGCGCGTCCGCTGGTGATGCGTCTGAGCGGTTGTGATACCGAACTGGGTAAAGACGTCGAGCTGGTGTTCAACGGCATTGCCGATGCCGAGCAGCCCGATCTGCTGGCGCTGGCCGGTGATGCCGGTGCCAAAGGCGTGGCCATTGGCCTGAGTGATGCGGACGGAAAGCTGGTGCCCATTAACCGCGGCGTGATGCATTTTCCGCTGCAGCAGGGCGACAACCAGCTGCAGTTCAGTGCCTGGCTGCAGGCTTCGGCGAGCGCGATTGCCGAGCGCACCATTGAGCCTGGCAACGTATCGGCGATTGCTACTTTTTATCTGAACTATCCCTGAGTGCCTGTTATGTGGTTGATAAATCAACATATCACGTTTGACCCGGATCGGCGCCTGTTGCGCGATCGGCATGATAACGAGCTGCTGCTCAACCAGAGCAGCGCACGCTGCCTGGCGCTGTTTCTGCAAAAGCCGGGTGAGGTCATTAGCCACGAAACGCTGCTGGATGAAGGCTGGCGTAGCCAGGGGGTGCACGTGACGGAAAACTCGCTGCGCCAGATGCTATCGATGCTGCGCAAACAGTTTCTGCAACTGCGGGTGGAAGGAGAAACCTTTGTCACCGTTCATCGTCAGGGCTACCGGCTGCATGAGTCGGTGCGGGTGGAAGCCTGTTTACCGCTGGCTGAAGCCGTAGAAGAAGCGCGCATTGCATCGGAAGCACGTATTCAGCCGCTGGTGACCACTCATGTGCACACGGCGCCGCTGCCGGTGATGGTGCAGCCGCCAGCCACCGCCACCGTGGCGGAGGAAACGCCCGCGGCGGTGCCACGCAGCCGTTCCGGACTGGTGTTAATCGGCATGTTGATCAGCGCAGTGCTGTTACTGGTGCTGGCCTTACTCGGTATTAAGGTGCTGGATATTCGCGACGTGGTGACTGTGACCTATGCACCCTATCGCCACGTGCAGGGCCGGCAGTGGTATATCCAGGACGACTTCAGCGCCACCGAACGTGAAGAGATCGATCAAAACCTGCAGCTGGTGAGTGACAGCATGGCGCGCTTTATCCAGCTGGCCGAAGAGGAACGCCACATCTATATCAACCGCACCAAGCTGGCTGACCGTTACAGCTGGTTTATCTGTCAAAACCCTATCGAGCAGAAGGATGCGTTATGTCGGTCAGCCATATATTTCGTCGCCGAGTAACCTGGGTGTTGCAGGGGGGATTACTGATGCTGGCGCTGGTACTGGCGGCTATCCTGATTTATCAGCTGTCGCGCCGTATCCCTCATTGTGAAGCGGATTCGATTCTGATTTCCAGAGAGGCGGGACAGCTGGTGGTGTCGCATGGGCAGTGGAAAGTGCAAAACATTCTGTTTCAGGCCACCGGCAATTACAGCGGCATGATCAGTTATTACTCGCCACAACAGCAACTGCAGCGCCGCGAACCGGTTGATGTCTCTTTTGAACTGCGCCACAGCTTCTCCGGCGCCGCGCTGCGCAGCGAAACCACTGCCATTTCCTACAATCTTGCCAATCGCGCCTCACCACAAAATATTGAACGCTATATCTCCGCCGGCCTGGCGCCCGGCCATGTCAATTACGGCTGGATTTATCGTCTGCAGAATGTGCGTTATGTGATTGGTAATAATGCGAATCCGTCTGTGATTTGCAGGAAATAACTTTAGGTAATTATTCTAAAAATGTCGGTCTTTGTTTTTATGTTTAATTAGAGTGAATTTATGCAGATTAAATTTATTGGAATTTTTTTATGTTTATTAAGTCTTCCTTCGTTTGCTGAGCCAGATAAAACCTGCTGGGAGAACCCACCTAATAAATTAGTTGCTGAAATTACAAACTTAACTATAACGGGAAACAAAAAAGGTGATAAAGGTATCGCTAAGTATGGAAGTTCGCCTAATTTTTACTCGTCAATATGTAATAATTTAAATGGCGTTGCTGCCAGGGAGTACTTTCTGAAAGGCGATTCAGTCTTGCCGCCTTCAGAAATTAACAGGGGTTATTATAAGTTGTCTGATGATCTGGATATAAAAATAAAATATCAGGATGGACGACAATATTACACCGTTCCATTTGAAAATTTAGGTCAGAAGGACGGTATCCCAATCCCACAGGGAAGTGAGGTTAGAATTGTTGGGATGGAGGCTGGCGGTAATGGTGAGGTTGAACTGATTTTAAGGAGGGATATTATTGGTGGGGCTATAATTATTCCATCGGAAATAATGGTGTCTAATCTTTTTAGAAAATTTGGCCTATATAACAACTATGGTGAATATGCCCACTCTCCTGTTATTGAAGTTTATACACGATCTCAGGTTATACCCGTGCCTGTTTTATGTAGTATAAATGGCGGGGCAATGACCAATATTGAATTTGGTAATATCGACGTGAATGAAATCCCAGCTGATACGTACATGTCGAAAAGTGGAAAAGATGCATCTTTGTTTTTTCAATGTAATGAACCAATTAGTCAGGCTGTAAAAGTTAATATCATAGGGACGGCTTCATCCTTCAGGAGTGACTCTTTGATAAGTGATAATCCAGACGTTGCCTTTGCTATTTTTCATAAGGGAAAAGTAATTTCACCTCTAAGCGGATTTCCGTCTTCAATCAATAATGGTTATGGTAACGATGTTATCACCGTTTCTCCAGTAAAAAATCCAAATGCTAAAGAAATAAAGTTGGGTGATATTAACTCGTCAGCAACCCTAATTCTTACATTACCATAACTAAAAACCAACGAGATGGCGGCGTGAAGGATGATATTTTTAAAATGATTATATTATGGTTTTACTATTAATTTTTTTAGAGGTTAGCCGATGAGGTTATTTTTGTTGCGAAGGAAATATATATTATTGGTTGCTAAACTTTTTTTTATGAACACCTTCTCTGGTCAGGCTCATGCTGGCCTTGATTATGCCTGCTGGACTGACCCCTTAGCGGTTATGGTGTTGACATCAGGCCGTTTGGCTAGCTACACGCCTCCTAAAGAAGGAGCGAGTGGCAGGATATTCTTTGATGAATCATTAGGGTATTTTTCTGGCATATGTAATAATCCTGGAAAATATGAATGGAATAATGTGCGTATCGAAGCTGACCTTGGTGCCTATTTCATCCCATCAGTTAAAAATAGCGGCTATTACAGGCTCACCGATGAAGTTGACGTGAAAATGCATGTATATGGGCCAAGCTGGTATCCTTATCCAGTGACCTTTGAAGATGGTGTATATAAAGGTTCTGGCCGTGGTCCGATACTACCAGGTCTAGGTAGAGTTTATGATGGTTTTTCAACTGCTTCATATCTCATGACTGAGTTCATTATAACTAAAGATATTGTTGGTGGGGCAATTTTTGTTCCACCCAATGTAGAGATTGCCACCATTTATACTATTGGATATATATCGCGGCCTTATCCTCCGAGACCCGAAAAACCCTTGCTAAAAATCGTTATCGGACCTCACGGCATTATCATTCCGGTACCCATTGTCTGCGATATTAATAACGGCACGGATATTAACGTTGAATTTGACCGCATCGCGGTAAGCTCCGTTTCTGAATCAGTGTCCAATCCCGCCAACTACAAAGATGTGCCATTAGAAGTCAAATGCAGTTCTGCATTAAATCAGGAAGTTAATTTACGCTTAGTTGCCGGAACCACCTCTTTCTCGGATGAACTCATCGCCACCAACTATCCTGATCTGGGTATTGCGGTTAAGCACAAAGGGCAACTGCTTAAACCGATGGGCACTTCTGCTGTCCGGTTAATCAACGGCATGGCGTCAGAAGTTATCACCGTGTTCCCGGTGAAAAAGAAAGGACAACCGCTGAGCGGTGGTGAATTCAATGCTTCAGCAACATTGCTGATCAGCCTGCCATGATGATGCTTTAAACCGCGTTATTGATATTAATGTTAATTAATCTTTTTATGATGGTTAAAGTTAAACACTTATCAGAGGGAGATCGGCTTAACCTGAAGCGGCACCGGTTAACGGTGTTTGAAAATATTTTTCATCATCACAGCTGTGTGAATCACCATGATTCACGGGGGTTTTCACACCATTCACAGCTTTTTGGCCGTACATTTTCTGTAGCCAAAGTCTATCAACCATTATTCAACGAGACAGTTTTTGGCCTGTTTCGGCAATTGGGTTTGCTATGCTCTTTCTCTGTTTTATGTCGTGGTATCTGTCCGGACGAGACCCGCGCGTCACGCCGCCTTTGCTGATGCAGCAATTTCTGCAGCGGCGGCGTCGGGGACAGTGCGGTGAGAAAGTCGCTTCTTTCCCTTTCGCTTCGCTGGCCTGCCTTATCTGTTTTCTCCCCACGCTGATTTATCTGCCCAACAGTGGTGGCAATGGCTTTGATCTGCCGCTGAATTTGCTCACTGCAGGCTGCCTCGCGCTGCTGGCAGCCACGCTGCTGTTGAAGAACTGGCGCCAGCCGCGCGATTTAATTGATGACAACGTCATGACGCATGCGCTGTTGCTGATGCTGTTTTGCTTTGCGCTGGCGGTGATCCTGCAGGAGAACGATAACGGACTGCTGACCGGCGTTATCCGACTACTGGGGCTCAGTGCCATACTCATTCTGTGGCTGCTGCTGGGCCTGATGCCGCAGCTCTGGCAGCAGCGTCAGCAAATCATTGCCGGCATCGTATTGCTCAGCACCTTGCAGGCGCTGCTGGCGATTGCGCAAACCTGTTTTCCGGCCCAGCTGCAAACGCTGATGGAGTTTCGTTATCACGCCGGCCAGATTCGCCCTTACGGTATTTTTCAGCAGTTCAATTTGCTGGCCAGCTTTCTGGCGACCGGTCTGGCGGCTACGGTCTGGCTCTGTCTGCAATCTGACATCAGGCACCGCCTCTTGCTGTTGCCGGCAGTGCTGATCAACAGCCTGGCACTGCTTCTGACGCAGTCGCGTACCGGTGCGTTTGGTTTTGCGCTGGCGCTGCTGGTGATGCTGCTGGTGTGCGATCGTCGCCAGCGCGCGGTAATCATCAGGATCGTCATGGTGATGGCGCTGGCCGTGCTGTGCGCCCTGCTGCTGCGCAATGAATTAGCGCCTGGCATGCGTGAATTTGCGGCGTCCGACCTGGCGCGCCAGCAGCTGCTGGAATACACGCTGCGGATGATCATGGAAAAACCGTTCAGCGGCTGGGGCTTTGGTCAGTTTGAGTATCATTTTTCGCGGATACGCATGGTGGACGCGATCCACCTGAAAGATTTCAACGCCACCCATCCCCATAACGAGTGGCTGTATAGCTGGGTGGAAGGCGGTGTTTTGCCGATGGTAGGCTTCACCGCCGTGTTGCTGGCATGGCTGACGCCGCTGTGGCGCTGGCGCAGTCAGCCGCAGCGCCTGATGCTGTGGAGTCTGACGCTGCCCGTCATGCTGCACACCATGGTCGAATTTCCGCTCTATCAATCGCTGCCGCATCTGTGGCTGCTGATGCTGCTTACCCATCTGGCGTTACGTCAACCCGAAGATCGATCAATGATTGAACCTGCGACGCCGGGTCTGCCGTCGCGTATGCTGCGCCTGAACATGGCCGGCGGCGCGATTGCGCTGATGCTGTTCTTCTTCAGCGGCCTGCAGACCAACGCGCTGCTCACCCAGGCGGAGCGCGGTCAGTTCCTCTCGTACCCTTCACGCGATCAGCTGTGGAATCCGTGGATTCAGGGCGAGCGCTATGAGTTTGGCGAAATGGTGCATTGCCTGATGCGCTACAACCAGACGCGGGATGAGCGCCTGCTGGCGCGCTTTGTGCAGCAGTCATCGCTGTGGCTGGAGCGCCATAACGATCTCAACGTGTTCCGGAATGCGGTGATGATTGAGTGGCATCTGCGTCACTATCAGCGATCGCGCAGGCTGCTGCGTCAGGCGCTGACTCTCTATCCGACAGATGAAAGCCTGCTGCAGCTGAAAGCAAAAATGATGACGGAATGGTCATCGGCGGCCTATGCTGTGACAGATGAGACAGGCAACTTCTGAGGCTAAGATGTTGAATAAATGGATGGGGCCGCTGGGCTTCGCCATGATGTTAAGTGGATGTCAGACTTCTCCGCCCACCCCGCAGGTTATTCCGCCGCATACCGCGCCCGTGGCCGTGTGCGGGGCCGGCGAGATGATGATGCAAACCACGCTGTGGTTTGATCTGCCGTCCCCCGCTGGCGCAGCGGGCTGGTCGCAGTTTGCTGAACGCGACATCACGCCGCACTTTCCCTCGCCGCTGACGATTTACGATGCCCGCGGCCCGCAGGGCAATCGCAAGGTACTGGTATTGCTTCATCCGGCGGATCGGGCCAGCTCCGAAAGCATTAACGCGCTGCGCGACAAGTTTAAACATCGTTTTGCGACACAACCGGTGACGCGTATCGACTCGCTGGTGTGCGCGGCGCTGTAACACGCGCTGGCTGCACGCGGGCAGGACAGCCGCCTGTGAAGTCCGTATAATGCGCAGCCAAACCCAAGCAAGCCGGAGAGAAACCATGCGTCCAGCAGGCCGTAGCACTTCTGAAGTGCGTCCCGTCACCCTCACTCGTCACTTTACCAAACATGCGGAAGGCTCGGTTCTTGTCGAGTTCGGCGAAACCAAAGTCCTGTGCACCGCGACCGTTGAAGAGGGCGTGCCGCGTTTTCTCAAAGGCAAAGGTCAGGGCTGGGTAACCGCAGAATACGGTATGCTGCCGCGTTCGACGCACAGCCGTATGGCGCGTGAAGCCGCCAAAGGCAAGCAGGGCGGACGTACGCTGGAAATCCAGCGCCTTATCGCCCGCTCGCTGCGTGCGGCGGTTGATCTGCAGGCGCTGGGTGAATTCACCATCACGCTGGACTGCGACGTGATTCAGGCCGACGGCGGCACGCGTACCGCGGCGATCACCGGTGCCTGCGTGGCGCTGGCGGATGCGCTGAACGCGCTGGTGGCAGCCGGTAAACTGAAAGCCAGCCCGCTGAAAGGCATGGTGGCGGCGATCTCGGTCGGCATCGTGGCCGGTGAAGCGGTGTGTGATTTAGAGTATGTCGAAGACTCCGCCGCTGAAACGGATATGAATGTGGTGATGACCGAAGATGGCCGCATGATTGAGGTGCAGGGCACCGCAGAAGGCGAGCCGTTCAGCCATGACGAATTGTTGCAGCTGCTGGCGCTGGCGCGCGGCGGCATTGAGCAGCTGATTCAGGCGCAGAAAGCGGCGTTAATTGATTGATGTAACAGGCGACCACAGAGTCGCCTTTTCTTTATTTGAGGAGTGAGAAATGAAAGCCTGGCAGCGTCAGTTTATTGAGTTCGCCCTGAACAAAGGGGTATTAAAGTTTGGTGAGTTCACCCTGAAGTCCGGCCGCAAAAGTCCCTATTTCTTTAATGCCGGTCTGTTCAATACCGGGCGCGATTTAGCGCTGCTGGGCCGTTTCTATGCGCAGGCGCTGGTGGATGGCGGCGTCGATTTCGACCTGCTGTTTGGCCCGGCCTACAAAGGCATTCCGATTGCGACCACTACCGCCGTGGCGCTGGCCGATCATCATGACCGCGATGTGCCGTACTGTTTTAACCGTAAAGAGGCCAAAGATCACGGCGAAGGCGGTTTACTGGTGGGCAGCCCGCTGCAGGGCAAAGTGATGCTGGTCGATGATGTGATCACCGCCGGCACGGCAATTCGTGAATCGATGGACATCATCAACGCCCACAACGCCACGCTGGCCGGCGTGCTGATTTCACTCGACCGCCAGGAGCGTGGCCGTGGCGAGATTTCCGCGATTCAGGAAGTGGAGCGCGATTATCAGTGCAAGGTCACGGCGATCATTACGCTGAGCGAGCTGATTGATTACCTGGCGGAGAAGCCAGAGATGGCCGACCATCTGGCGAAGGTGAAGGCGTATCGCAAAGAGTACGGCATCTAAGGTTTGCCGCGGTCGCCATGAATGGCGACCCTACAGTAGCAGGATGTTTGAGCGTAGGGTGCGCATTGATGCGCACCTGGTGGCAAAGGTGAAGGCGTATCGTAAAAAGTACGGTATTTAAGGTTTGCTGCGGTCGCCATGAATGGCGCCCCTACAGTAGCAGGATGTTTGAGCGTAGGGTGCGCATTAATGCGCACCTGGTGGCGAAGGTCGGGGCGATTGCAAAGAGTACGGCATTTAAGGTTTGCCGCGGTCGCCATGAATGGCGCCCCTACAGTCGCAGGATGCCAGGGCGTAGGGTGCGCATTGATGCGCACCTGGTGGCGAAGGTCGGGGCGATTGCAAAGAGTACGGTATTTAAGGTTTAGCGCGATATTCAGCGCCGCACGATAGCGTAGCGGCGCAATTTATTGCGCGATGGATCGCGCCGCTACAAATCCGCTGTGCGTATTAAACCAGCTGTGCGGCAATCAGCGGCCAGCGGCTGTCGAAATCGGCGGTCGGACGATAACGGAACTCCGAGCGCACATAGCGTGACAGCAAACCTTCGCAGAATGCCAGCAGCTGACTGGCGAGCAGCGTCTCATCGGTCTGGAAACCTTCGCCGTCGCTCATCTTCTTTTCTTTCATCACCTGGCGCAGCTGAACTTCGATACGCTCAAACAGCTGATTAATGCGCCCCTGCAGGCGATCCTGTTCAAACATCAGCGCGTGGCCGGTCAGGATGCGCGTCAGCCCTGGATTACGCTCACCAAATCCCAGCAGCAATTGCACGATCAGACGCAGACGCGCCATCGTCTCTTTTTCATCTTTCAGGATCAGATTGATGCGGGTAATCAGACTGTCTTCAATAAACTCAATCAGGCTATCAAACATGCGCGTTTTGCTGGGAAAGTGGCGATATAACGCCGCTTCCGAAACGCCGACATTGGCGGCCAGCTTGGCGGTGGTGATACGCTGACTGCCATCGCCCGACTCCAGCATTTGCGCCAGCGCCTGCAAAATCTCTTCGCGACGATTCCGTTTCGCGACTTTTTTTTCTGCCATGACCTTCAACACCCCTGAAATTCACCAAAAACAGGCAATACTGCCTTATCTGCCACAGATAAAGCGGCCTGTGGCGACAAGAAATAAAAAGATGGCTATGCGAAAAGTGAGCGTATTACTGACGGCCAGAGTGACCGAAACCGCCTGCGCCGCGATCGCTGGCGTCAAAATCTTCCACCAGGTTAAATTCGGCCTGCACCACCGGTACAAACACCAGCTGAGCCAGGCGATCGCCAGGCTGCAGCGTGAAGCTATCCTGGCCACGGTTCCACACTGAAACCATCAGCTGGCCCTGATAGTCGGAGTCAATCAGGCCTACCAGGTTACCCAGTACGATGCCGTGTTTGTGACCGAGACCGGAGCGCGGCAGGATGACGGCGGCCAGTGACGGATCGGCAATGTGAATCGCCAGGCCGGTCGGCACCAGCGTGGTCATGCCTGGTGCGATTTCCAGTGCGTCATCAAGGCAGGCGCGCAGATCGAGACCCGCGGAGCCAGAGGTCGCATAGGTGGGTAGTGGGAATTCCTTGCCTACGCGCGCATCAAGTATTTTTACGTCGATTTTTTTCATCATAACGGCTGACAATCTCGTCTATTAATTGTTGGCCAAGGAGCGTCTTATCACTGAGCGGTAAGACTTTCTCTCCCTCCTGCCAAAAAAGGTGAAGAGCATTGGTGTCGCTATTGAAGCCCTGCCCGGCCTGCGCCACATCATTGGCGCAAATCAGGTCCAGGTTTTTCCGCACCCGTTTTTGCCGCGCGTATTCTTCCACATTCTGGGTTTCGGCAGCAAATCCCACCACGAAAGGGCGCTGCACTTTGAGCGCCGCGACGCCTGCAACAATATCCGGGTTCTTCACCAGCTGCAGCGTGACGTTATCATCGCCACCCTGTTTTTTAATTTTCTCTGCGGCAATGTTTGCCGCCCGGTAGTCTGCCACGGCTGCGCTGGCAATGAAAATATCTTGTTGGCTGATTTGCGCCATCACCGCCGCTTCCATCTCCAGGGCGCTGTTAACATCAATGCGCGTCACGCCGGCGGGCGTGGCTAAGTTCACCGGACCGGAAACCAGCGTCACGTTTGCGCCGCGCTTCGCCGCTGCCGCGGCAACCGCATAGCCCATCTTGCCGGAGCTGTGATTGCTGATATAGCGCACCGGATCCAGCGCTTCACGCGTCGGACCGGCGGTGATCATAATGTTGAGATGTTGCAGATCGTTGACGGGCGCGGCCCACTCCAGCGCATGCGCAACGATGGCCAGCGGGTCCAGCATGCGGCCCGGGCCGATATCACCGCACGCCTGGCTGCCGCTGTCCGGTCCCCAGACCAGCACGCCGCGCTGCGCCAGACGCTGCAGATTCTCCTGCGTTACTGCCGCGCGGTACATCTGCTGGTTCATGGCCGGCACGATGGCGACCGGTGCCGCGCTGGCCAGGCAGGCGGTGGTGACCAGGTCGTTTGCCATGCCAGCGGTAATGCGTGCAATCAGATCGGCGGTTGCGGGCGCAAGCACAATCAAATCGGCCCATTTTGCCAGTTCGATATGGCCCATTGCCGCTTCGGCCGCCGGGTCGAGCAGGTCATCAAACACCGGATAGCCGGAAACCGCCTGCAGGCTGAGCGGCGTAATAAAGGCTTTGGCCGCATCGGTCATCATCACGCGGACATCCGCGCCGCGATCGCGCAGACGGCGCACCAGTTCCGGTGCTTTATAGGCCGCGATGCCGCCACTGACGCCCAGCAGAATTTTTTTTCCGGCTAATCCCATCATGTTGTTTGCCTCACTTCAACGCAGAGTGCCGCGCCTGGCGCGACAGATGCAGGCAACTTTATCACAAAATCGGCGACCCGCCTTTTCACTGCCTGCGCCCTTTGCGAGCCGGCTCTGGAATTTGTCACGCGCCGCTGGTGGCCTGCAATGCACCGGCGCAGAATGGCGGCATTGCAAGGAGGGCGGAACGATGACGGAACTGGCACCACGGGAAAAACTGACGCTGCTGGGCGCCGAGGCGCTAAGCGATGCCGAACTGCTGGCGATCTTTTTACGCACCGGCACGCGCGGCAACAGCGTGATGGGGCTGGCGCGGCTGATGCTGAATGAATTCGGTTCGCTGTATCGCATCATGACCGCCAGTAAAGAGGAGCTGGGGCAGATAAAGGGCGTCGGCAGCGCCAAAATGACGCAACTGCATGCCATTGCGGAACTGGGGCGGCGCTTTTTTGCCAGCCAGCTGGCGCGCGAAAATGTGATGGAGAATCCGCAGGTCACGCGCCACTACCTGCAAAGCGTGCTGGCACATCAGGAGCGTGAAATCTTTATGGCGCTGTTTCTGGATAACCAGCACCGCGTTTTGCAGGCGCAGAAGATGTTTTCCGGCTCCATTGCCAGCGTGGAAGTGCATCCGCGTGAAATCGTGCGTGAGGCGCTAAAGCTCAACGCGGCGGCGGTGATACTGGCGCACAATCATCCGTCCGGCATGGCGGAACCGAGCCGTGCCGATCGTGAGATTACCAGCAAGGTGGCGCAGGCCTGCGCGCTGCTGAATATCCGCTTATTAGATCATCTGGTGATTGGTCACGGTGAGTTTACCTCTTTCGCTGAGCGCGGCTGGCTGTAATTCGCGGCGTCAACTGGGCAGAAATCCGGCGTTTTTGCGCGATCCGGAGGGATCTTTATCTGTTCGGGACTTGAGCACTTCGGCTTAGCGGCGTATACTACGCCACCTTTGAGAATCTCGGGTTTGGCGTTTGGGCCAGCTTAGCGGGTTCACATGGAACTCGCCTGGGCGGGCTAAGGCCTGACGAGGCGGCCAAAACCTAGTTTTTAAAGCTCGAGCTGATTTGATTTTTGGAGAATAGAAATGTCACGAGTCTGCCAGGTAACTGGAAAGCGTCCGGTGACCGGTAACAACCGTTCCCACGCAATGAACGCGACGAAACGCCGTTTCCTGCCGAACCTGCACTCTCACCGTTTCTGGGTTGAGAGCGAGAAGCGCTTCGTTACTCTGCGTGTATCTGCTAAAGGTATGCGTGTTATTGATAAAAAGGGCATCGATACGGTTCTGGCCGAAATCCGCGCCCGTGGTGAGAAGTACTAAGGAACTGAATCATGGCTAAAGGTATTCGTGAGAAGATCAAGCTGGTTTCCTCTGCTGGTACAGGTCACTTCTATACCACCACGAAGAACAAACGTACTAAACCTGAGAAACTGGAACTGAAAAAGTTCGATCCGGTTGTACGTCAGCACGTGATCTACAAAGAAGCCAAAATTAAGTAATTTTGGTGTTCTTGCGAAAAACCCGGCTCCGGCCGGGTTTTTTGTTTCTGCGCTACGTTGAGGAGATGAGATGCCTGAATTACCTGAGGTAGAAACCAGCCGACGCGGTATAGAACCTCACCTGGTGGGAGAAACCATTCTGCATGCCATTGTGCGCAATCCGCGTCTGCGCTGGCCGGTTTCCCATGAAATCCACGCGCTGAGTGACCAGCCGGTGCTCAGCGTACAGCGCCGCGCCAAGTATCTGCTGCTGGAGCTGCCGCACGGCTGGATCATCATTCATCTTGGCATGTCCGGCAGCCTGCGCGTCCTGCCCGGCGAACTGCCGGCTGCGAAGCACGACCACGTCGATTTGGTGATGAGCAATGGCAAAGTGCTGCGCTATACCGATCCGCGGCGTTTTGGTGCCTGGCTGTGGACTACCGATCCGGAAGGCAGCAGCGTGCTTGCGCACCTTGGTCCGGAACCGTTGAGCGATGCCTTCAGCGGCGGGTATCTGTATGAAAAGTCGCGCGGCAAACGCACGGTGATCAAGCAGTGGCTGATGGATAACAAAGTGGTGGTGGGCGTGGGTAACATCTATGCCAGCGAATCGCTGTTTACCGCCGGGATCTTACCCGATCGTCCGGCGATGAGCCTGAGTGAAGCGGAAGCCGAACTGCTGGCGAACACCATCAAAGCCGTACTGCTGCGTTCGATTGAGCAGGGCGGCACCACGCTGCGTGATTTCCTGCAAACCGACGGTAAGCCGGGCTATTTTGCGCAGCAGCTGCAGGTGTATGGCCGCACTGGCGAGCCCTGTCGCGCCTGCGGTACGCCGATCCTCAGCGGTAAACACGGTCAGCGCAGCACCTTCTGGTGTCCACGCTGCCAGCACTGATTACGGCTGCGCCAGCTTCGCCAGCAGCGCCTGATGCACCACGGCAGGCAGAAATGCCTGCACGTCACCCTGATGGCGCGCCACTTCCTTGACCAGCGACGACGAGACAAATGAGAAGCCTTCGGAGGGCATCAGAAACACGCTCTCCAGCGTGGGCCGCAGATGACGGTTCATGTGCGCCAGCTGCAGCTCATACTCAAAGTCCGATACCGCACGCAGACCGCGCACCAGCACGTTCGCGTTCTGCGCCTGGGCAAAATTCGCCATCAAATCGCTAAAGCCAACCACCTCAACATTGGGCAGATGGGCCGTAACCTGGCGCGCCAGATCGACACGTTCATCAAGGCTAAACAGCGGCTTCTTACCCGGGCTGGCGGCAATTGCCAGCACGATGCGATCAAACATCTGCGCTGCGCGCGTGACGATATCCAGATGGCCCAGCGTCATCGGGTCAAACGTGCCGGGATAAATCGCTTTAGTGCTCATACGCGGCCCTGTGTTGAGGTGTGATGCAGCGCCCAGAGCGCCGAGTATTTATTAAAGGTGTATTGTGCGTTGACCACCGCCAGAATCCAGCCCTGTTTACCATCGAGAAAACCGGCGCGCAGCAGCAGCGTCTTAATAAACGCGCCTGCGGTGTGGCTGAAAACAGAGAGAATACTGCAGCGCTTGCCGCGCTGAAAGCGCTCCTGCGCCCAGGCTTCGGCATAGTTCATCTGCTTGCGCTGGAAGGCAATCAGGTCGCGGCAGGTCAGGTGCTGCAAATCACCCGGCAGCGCCACCACCGGCGTGCCCTGCGTCTCCAGCGATTCGTGCACCAGATTGTCGTTATAGCGCAGATGGCGCGGATAGAGGCGCAGCACGCGGTCGGGATACCAGCCGCTGTGGCGCATAAAGCGGCCGAGAAACAGATTACTGCGGCCGAGGCTATAAACCTTATCGCTGAGCGGCTGTGTCAGCACCTGCTCAATGGCGCGGCGCAGTTCCGGCGTAACCCGTTCATCGGCATCCAGCATCAGAATCATATCGCCGCTGGCAAAGGCCTGGGCGCGCTGACGCTGCTTACCAAAGCCGGCCCAGCCGTCCGCGTGATAGACCTGCGCACCGTGCGCGCGTGCCACCTCGATGGTCGCATCGCTGCTGCCCGAATCCAGCAGAATGATTTCATCTGCCCAGCTGACGGAAGCCAGCGCCTCCGGAAGGAGTTCAGCTTCGTTTTTGGCGATCATCACCACGGAAAGACGTTGGCGTTGCGACATGCGTTAATGAGCTCGTGGAGGCAGATGCGGTTCGAGTAACTGTAGCAGACGCTGCAGTGCGCCCTGATTCTGGTGCAGCACGTCTACCGCGTGGCGGCCGTAGTAGCGGCGATAATCGTCATCCTGCAGCAGGTTCGCCACTTCTTTTTCCAGCGACACCACATCAGTAACGGTAATCAGCCCTTCCGCCTGTTGCAGACGGGCGCAGATATCTTTGAAGTTCCAGATGTGCGGGCCCATCAGCACCGGAATGGCGTGCGCAGCGGGCTCGAGCGGATTATGGCCGCCGCGCTCCACCAGGCTGCCGCCAACAAAGGCCAGATCGGCGATGCCGTACAGCAGCATCAGTTCGCCCATGGTATCGCCAATCACCACCTGCGTGGCGCTGGAAGGGATCTCGCCGCTGCTGCGCAGGGTAAAGCTGAAGCCGCGTTTTTGCGTCAGGTTGCAGGCATCTTTAAAGCGTTCCGGATGGCGCGGCACCAGAATCAGCAGCAGATCCGGGAACTGTTGCAGCAGGCGGCGATGGGCGTCGAGCACGATGGCCTCTTCGCCTTCGTGCGTGCTGGTGGCGATCCACACCGGCCGGCGCGACGCCCACTGGCGGCGCAGCGTCACCGCGCGTGCCGCCAGCTCCGGCGTAACGGAGATATCAAACTTCAGACTGCCGGTCACGGCCAGGTGCGAGCGCTTCAGGCCAAGGCTGAGGAAACGATCGCCGTCCTCAACGTTCTGCGCGGCGATCAGCGTAATGCGCTGCAGCAGGTCACGCATGAAACCGCCGAGCTTTTTATAACCTCTGGCGGAGCGTTCAGACAGGCGCGCATTGGCAATCACCAGCGGAATCTGGCGCTGATGCAGAATGCGAATGATGTTCGGCCACAGTTCGGTTTCCATGATAATCACCAGCCGCGGGTCGACGGTATCGAGGAAACGGTTGATTGAACCGGGCAAATCGTACGGCAGATAGACGTGGTGCACGTCTTTGCCAAACGCCGACTGGGCGCGCTCGGAGCCGGTGGGCGTCATGGTGGTCACGGTAATGGGCAGCGTCGGATAGCGATGACGCAACGCGCGCACCAGCGGCACGGCGGCGAGCGTTTCACCGACCGAAACCGAGTGCAGCACGATGCCGTGCGGCGCTACTTTACCGCTGCAGTAGCCGTAGCGTTCCGCCCAGCGTTTACGATAGGCCGGTGCTTTTCGACCGCGCAGCCACAGGCGCAGCCAGATCAGTGGCTGAATCAGATAAAGCAGGGCTGTATAGAGAGTCGTCATAGTTAAGGTTACGACCAGTTCGCGTCAAAAAACACAGTAAAGGCGGCATGTTAACAGAAACTGACCGCCTGCTCATACCACTTCGTCAACGGGTTTGCAGGACGTGCTGATAAAGCGAAGTCAGCGCCTGCGCCAGTCTTTGCGGACCATAAGGTTCAATTTTGCGACGTGCGGCTTCGCCCAGCGCCGGATTGTGCGAAAGTGCAGGCGTTGCCATTACCGCTTCGTTTAACGCTTTGATATCCAAAGCATCGCAGACAAAACCTTCCTCACCGTTGGTGATAAATTCTGCGCCGCCGCAGCCGGTGCTGGTAATGATTGCCAGCCCGCAGGCCATCGCCTCCAGCACCACATTGGGGAACGGATCGTACAGCGTTGGCAACAGCAGCGCATCGGCAGCGTGATAAAACGGCTGAACGTCCTGCTGCACGCCCGCAAAGCGCAGGCGGTCGAGACAGTTAAGCTGGTTCGCCAGCTGCTGATAGCGCGCCAGCTGTTTGTCCTGGCCGACCACCACCAGGTAGCGATCGCTATTAGCGACCGCTTCGATAGCGGCCTTTAGCCCTTTGCGTTCGAAGCCGGAGCCGACGTAGATCATCACCGTGGCGTCCTGCGGCAGGTTGAGTCGCTGACGCGCGGCGTGACGCAGCGTGTCGCTGGCAGGCTGAAAACGCTGGCTATCAATGGCGTTGTGAATCACGTGGATTTTGCTGGCATCCAGCGCGAAGTGGCGCAAAATATCCTGCTTCACCATGTGCGAATTACAGATCACCGCTTTCAGCGAGAGCGCGTTGAACATCTCCGCTTCCGCCTGCAGCACATAGCGATGGTAAGGGCTCAGGCTGGCGCTCAGCCGCTGCCACGGCGAAACAATGCGCGCGCGCTGCTCCAGCCATACGCGATGCACGCCGTCACCGGCGCGGAAAATATCGCAGCCGGCGATGCGCTCGTGGCTCTGTACGATATCGAACTTTTCCCGCTCCCAGCAGGCGCGCGCCGCGCGGGCAAAGCCGCGTTCACGCGAAATGCGGCCGAATTTTGCCGGATTGCAGATGTGCAGGTGCCAGGCCGGGTTCGGCGTGCCCTGCCAGCTGCGGGTAATGATGTTGAGATCGAGCTGCTCGCTGTCCAGCGCTTCCAGCGCGCGTGAGATAAAGCGCTCGGCACCGCCGTCCGGCCGGTATTTCTGCCGGACAATCGCCAGCCGTAACTTAGTCATGCAAAAGGCTCCTGGCGGCGGCAAGCACATCCTCAACCGGGATGGCAGACAGATAGCGCTGCTCGGTATTGGTATTGATCGAATCCGGTGACGGCAGCGGCGCATAGTCGCCCGCCCAGATAACGCGGTTATTGTCGCCCCACGGGCGCCAGTGCTGCAGCTTGGTCGGGCCGAACAGCGCCAGGCACGGCGTCTGCAGCGCCGCGGCCATGTGCATTGGTGCGGAATCGACGCCAATAAACAGCTGTGCGGCGTCGATCAGCGCCGCCAGCTGCGGCAGCGAGAGCTGGCCTGCCAGCGACACCACGTTCGGCGTGCGGCACAGCGACTGGATATGGGCGATCATCGCCAGCTCTTTCTGATCGGGCGCGGCGGTCAGCACCACGCTGCGACCATCAGCGGCCAGCGCATCAATCAGCTGCGCCACCTTTTCATCTTCCCAGCACTTAAAAACCCAGCGCGAGGTGGGCTGCAGCACCACAAACGGGCCGGTAATCGACTGCTGAGCGAGGACGTCCTGCACTTTTTGCTGGTCGGCGGCGCTGAAATGCATGGAGGCTGTCGCCCCGGCGGTGGGAATGCCGAGCGGCTGCAGCGCCGTCATGTTTTGTTCCACGGTATGCAGCTGATGGTGACGGTCGGTGGAAACCAGCTGGTTATGGCACCAGCGCCAGAACGCGTTGTCGCGCTTGCGGTACGCAAAGCCAATGCGCACCGGCGCACCGGACAGGCCGGTAATAATGGCGCTGCGCCACTGGTCGGCCAGATTAATCACCACATCGTAATGGCAGGCCCGCACCGCCCGCACCAGCGCGACCTCATGGCGAAACTTCTGCCAGCCGCCTTCCTTTTTCCAGTTGCGATCGATGATATGCAGCTGACGGATCGCCGGATGCGCTTCCAGCATCGGGCGCGTCTCTTTGTACAGCAGCACATCAATGTTGGCCTGCGGATAGCGCTGGCGCAGCGCATTGATGGCAGGCGTGGTCAGCAGCATATCGCCATGATGACGCAGCTTTATCAGCAAAATATTTTGCGGTGCAAAGTGGGCTGGAATCGGGCTTGCCATACTCAAATCATCTCAAAATTCAGTGAGCTGATTGTAGGGCAAACCCTGGAGGGGTTAAAGCCGCGGCGGGCGCTTATTTATTGCGCCAGCGATAAATGCGGCTCAGCCACAGCAGCAGCTGATACCACTGACGCGCGCCGCGCGCATTGCGCAACATGCGTTTGTGCGTCTTGCTGCTAAACAGATCGGCGATCATTGCCTGGCGCGCTGCGGCGTCCGGTTCGCGCCGGATAGCGTGGCACACGCTGAGCGCTTCGCGGGTAATCTGCGCGTGGAAGCT
The DNA here is from genome assembly GCF_004916815.1 of Pantoea sp. R102. NCBI lineage: Bacteria > Pseudomonadati > Pseudomonadota > Gammaproteobacteria > Enterobacterales > Erwiniaceae > Pantoea > Pantoea sp. R102. The sequence goes on along the minus strand of NZ_SDFT01000043.1, from coordinate 28,704 downwards.
CGGGTAAATCTTCACCTTGTGACGATAGCGCGTATTAATCTCTTCCAGCATGCGCGCGATTTTCAGGTAGTGACGCTGATAGTCGACGTTATGCTGGCCGGTACGCTTGCGGTTGCTGATCGACGCATCGTGCATGTAGTAGCGATACAGCACCCGATCGGTGTAGCGCACGCGCTTAACGTTGAGCATGAACTCGGTGGTCCACGGGATGTCCTGATGATGCAGACCGGGTTCAAAATGCAGATTAAGCTGTTCGATCAGCTCACGGCGGTAGATACCGAGCCACACGACGTGCAGGTAACGCCGGGTTTTCAGCGCCTTGTCGAGCCACTCCGGCCCGCTTAATACGCCGGTGCTGGTGAGGCGATCCCGCGGAATCATCGGCTTAATGGTCTGGCTGGCCTTGAAAAACCACTCGGCGTTGCACTGCGCAGCGTCCAGCCGATCGCGCTCCGCCATGTCGACCAGCGTCTGGTACATCGCCGGGTCCATGGTGTCGTCGGCGTCGGGAAAGCTGACGTATTTACCCCGCGCCACGGCCAGCCCGGCATTACGCGCACGCGACACGCCACCGTTCGGCTGATGAATCACCTGAATATGCTGGTACTGCTGCGCCAGCGCGTCGGCGCGCTCGCCGGAACCGTCGGTGGAGCCATCGTCAACAATGATGATCTCCAGCGACGTCAGGGTTTGCGCCAGCAATGCATTGATACAGCCAGTAAAATCAGCACCAGCGTTAAACATCGGGATAATGAGACTGAGTAGCGGGGATGAGCTATCGGGCTGCGCTGTCATGTTCTTCGTTGTTCCGTCGCGCCAGGCGCTGCTGCTGCCGGGTGCGGATAAAATCATGGATATCATTTAGCTTGCGTTCATCCAGCTCGAACAGCTGTTCAACCGGATGGGCAAATTTGTATTGCGCAGCGAACACAAACGAGGAGGGCGCGATGTGGTTCGGGCCAATTAAGAGCACGTCACCCAGCGGCCTTTGCTCCTCTACGCAGCAGGGACCATAAATTAAAATCACCGGTACCTGTTGCGCGTCGGCAATATACACATTGCCGGAATCCGAGGCGATATAGAAATCCATCTCGTTAATGGCGGCAGGCAGCGCCTCGAGCGGAATTTTACCTACCAGACTCACCAGATTGTTTCGCTGACCGGCAACTTTAAACAACTCCTGAACGCGTGATTGTTCATTCGGTGCGCCGAAAGCAAAAAAAGTGCAGGGGAGATCGTTCAGGTGGTCGAAAAGCCGACACCAGATTAACGGCGGAATGGTTTTGGCCTGATTCCCTGCCGTCACGCTAATACCAATGCGGATGCCCGGCGCCTGCGTAATTTCCGCGGGCAGGGTTTCCGGTTGCCACAGTGGCAGAGTGGCATGTTTGGGATAACTCTCTTTGGTAAAAGAGCGATCGGCCAGTTTCAGGTAATTTTCCAGCGTTAAGGTATTTTTCTCGTGATAAACCACGCCGCTGGCCGTTAAATAAAACAGGCCCTGATAGCCTTTGCGCCGATAGCTGGAAAGAAATTGTTTGTTGCTGGCATTGCAGCAGGCGGCAATAAATAAATTGAGATTGGTGGGATGCAGCAAATAAATATTGTCGTAGCGATTGAGCAGCTGCCACACCAGTTTTATTTTTTTCATCAAACCGGAGCGGTGATCTTCGATATACCAGATGTGCTCCAGCGTGGCGTCACGTTCAGCCAGCGGGGCGACACTATAGCTCAGCAGGGCATCGCTTTTTCCCAGGTGGGATAATAACGGCGTGATATTAATATAGTCGCCAATTTTAGCGGTCTGTATCACCAGATTTTTACCGGTGCGGCCATGAACAAACTTCATCACCCATTTGACCGGCGAAAAAAGAATAAACAGTAGTACGTACGTCAAGTAGTCATCCCCATGATTCGGTCACACCGTCATGGGGGACCTGTTAACCTGAAACGTGCTGCGTGGTTGAAAATGACGTCTCCGCCACCTGAATAAGCTGCAGGTATTGCTGGCAAACAACGCTCAAACTATAAATGCTTAAGTCCAGATGTTGCAACCTGGGGGGAGTTGTATAAATTTCTCGCATTTTTTCTGCCAGCGATGTTGCATTCATCTCTGCCAGACCGCGTGACAGTTCGCCGGTGAGGATCGAAACAGGACCGCCCGGACAGCGCGTACTGACCACCGCGGTGCCGCAGCTCAGGGCTTCGACCAGCACATTACCAAAACCTTCACTGTCGGAGCTGACCACCAGCAGGCGCGCGTGCCGTATCCAGGGATAAGGATTGCGCTGAAAACCTTCGAAGCGCACGCGCTCTGCAATGCCTGAATTCTGCGCCTGCTCACGCAATTTTTGCGTTATTTTTTCGCTTCCCTGTCCCAGCAAAACCAGCGGCGCGGTGATGCCACTCAGGGCATAAGCTTCGAGCAGGCGGTCATGGCGTTTGGTTTCATGGAAGCGTCCCACGTGCACCAGGAAATCGGTGCCGGCCAACGGGCAGGGTTCTGCCGCCAGTCGGGCGAGGCTGTCAAAATCAAAAGGATTGGCGATCACTTTGGCCTGGCGGGGCTGTACGCCAATGTTTTGCACCATATCGTCGATGACGTACTGCGAAACCCCAACGATTTGGCGATCCTGATAAACGTGACGGATTTTCAGCCGCTTCAGCCACAGCGAGAAGCCGGTTTTACGTGCCAGATACGAAGCAGAAAACACGCCGTGCAGACAGAACCAGGTCCTGTCTCCATCGAGCGCCGGCGTTTGCCTGACAATGCGGTCAGTTTTATGCAGATGAGAGAGGATCAGATCAAATTTGCCGTGCCGCGCTTCACTGTCGCGCACCGCACGATCCAGCAGGCGCGCGCGGCGCCATGTTTCTGTCAGCTTGCGCCACGGGTGGTTACAGCGATCAAGAATCACCTGGTAATCCACGCCAGCCGGAATAGGGTAATCACATACCTTCCGCAATGAGAAGATCGAAACCTGGTGTCCCTGACTGAGGAAGCCCCCCGCCAGAGTCAGTACGACTTTTTCGGCGCCGCCGCCCGGCAGGCCATCAATCACCATTAAAATGCGTTTCGACAAAATTTTTTACCCCTACATGCCAGTCTGCTGTAAAGACTTAGCTGCTATCATTCCCGGTGCTATCAGGACTTAATATAAGAAAATTCAATTAATTATTTTTATGGCCAGGTAATTTTACACGAACGTGCGCTCGGTTAATTGATAAAATTCAGGCCAGTGAAGAGTTTAAATTATTCTAGTTTAACTAATCTTATACCGCTATCGACTTCCCCTCGAACCCGCATGGGAAAAGTTTGCGCCCGTCAGGAGCGTTGCGTACCATAGCGATTATAACACTGTAATTCACCGGATAAGTTATGGAAAAACCTGCCTTTTTAATTACCCTTGATACCGAAGGGGATAACCTGTGGCGCAATCGCAGCGGCAAGGTCACTACCCATAACGTCCGGTTTTTACCGCGCTTCCAGGCGCTGTGTGAGAAATACGCTTTTAAACCGACCTGGCTGACCAACTATGAGATGGCCAGTGACCCGGCTTATGTCGAGTTCGGGCGCGATCTGCTGGCGCGCGGTCAGGGCGAAATCGGTATGCATTTACATGCCTGGTACAGTCCACCTGAATATGCGCTGACCGACGATGAGTGGCGTTACCAACCTTATCTGATCGAATATCCGGAAAACGTCCTGCGCGATAAAGTCGCCTTTATGACCGATCTGCTGGAGAACGCTTTTCAGCGTAAAATGACCAGCCACCGCGCCGGCCGCTGGGCATTTAATGAAGTGTACGCCCGCGCCCTGATCGATCAGGGCTATCTGGTTGACTGCTCGGTTACGCCGCGCGTGAGCTGGCGTAATGCGCAGGGTGCACCGCAGGGACAGGGCGGAACGGATTACAGCCATTTCCCCGATCGCGCTTATTTCCTTGATGAACAGGATATTTCCAGGCCGGGCGACAGCCCGCTGCTGGAACTGCCGATGAGCATTCAGTATCGCTATGGCACGCTGACCAATCAGCTTAAAAAAATGTGGAATGGCATCCGCGGCAGGCAGCGCGGACCGTCAGTGAACTGGCTGCGGCCGGTGGGCGGCAATCTGGCCCAGATGAAGCAGGTGGCAGAACAGACGCTCAGTCAGGGTAATGACTACGTCGAGTTCATGCTGCATTCATCCGAGTTTATGCCAGATGGCAGCCCCACGTTTAAAACGGAGGCTGATATTGAACGCCTGTATGACGATCTGGAAGGCCTGTTCAGCTGGCTGGCGACCCGGACGCAGGGCATGACGCTCACTGAATTTGCGCAGCTGAAGCACCAGCAGCGCTAAACAGCCCAATCGCGTTACAGCGCGATCTCAGCCAGCATGGCCATCACGTCGTCAGGCTGAATGTCTGCCATGCTGCTGCTGCCCTGCGCGGGCCGTAACGCATGCTGATTCCTGCCATAGCCACCAATCAGTCCCGGGTCAGTCGGGCCGAACAGGGTGATGTTGGGGCGATTCAGCGCGGCGGTCAGATGGCTCAAACCGGTATCCACCGAGACCACCGCACGGGCGCCCGCCAGCTGCTGCGCCACCTGCTCCAGCGTCAGCTTCGGCAACACCTCTGCATGATCAAACCCTGCTGCCAGCCGCTGCGCGCGCTGGTGCTCGTGTTCGGCGCCCCACGGCAGCCTGACGCGCAGGCCAGTGGGCTGAACCCGCGCGATGAGCTGGCGCCAGTGATCTTCCGGCCAGTGTTTGTTGTCGCGCGTTGTGGCGTGCAGAAACACCAGGTACGGTTGGCTATCCTGCGGTTGTGCCGCGAGAAAATGACCGGCAATGGCATAGTCGCCCTGCGTGGCCGGTTTTTCATAGCCCAGACTTTTGGCGAACAGTTCGCGCGTGCGTTCCACGGCGTGCTGCTGCTTGCCAATCTCATGACGCTTGTCATACCACCAGCTGGCGAACGGTTCGCGTGCGCTGCGGCTGTCCTGGCCATGTTTGATGCCTTTGGCGAGGCGCGTCACCAGCGCGGCGCTTTTAATCAGCCCCTGGGCATCAATCACCACGTCGTACTGACGTGACTGCAGCTCGCGTTTGAATTGCACGCGCTCTTCGCGCTGCTGGCTGCCAAACCAGTGTTTGCGCCAGCGACGAATCGCCACCGGCAGGACTTTGTCGACGGCCGGATGCCAGCCAGGAATTTGCGCAAAATTCTCTTCCACCACCCAGTCGAAGCGAATGCCGGGAATCGCCTGCATCGCATCGGTCAGCGCCGGCAACGTGTGCAGCACATCACCCATCGACGAGGTTTTAACAATCAAAACGTGCATGGTTACTCCTGCACCGGATGCAGTAACTCATTGAGTTCCTGATGCACGCGTGCCGGTTGAATATCAATCAGGCTCTGGTGATAGCCCTCTGCGGCATCGCCTTTGCGCACTTTGTGGTAGCCGGTAATCAGGCGAATGATGTGCGCCTGATGGGACAGCGGCGGCGTGAAATCCGGGCTGCTCGGGCCATACAGCGCCACCAGCGGCCGGTTGAGCGCGGCGGCAATGTGCATCAGTCCGGAATCATTGCTGACGACCGCAGCACAGTGGGCGATCAGAATCACCGCCTGCTCCAGCTGCGTTTCGCCCGCCAGATTGCGGCAGTGCGCGCGTGCCGTGTCCGGCAGCGCCTGCAGGATCGCCTCGCCGGTTTCCCGATCTTTAGCCGAGCCGAACAGCAGCACCTGATAGCCTTCAGCAATCAGCTGTTCTGCCAGCGCGGCGTAGTGATAGTGTGGCCAGCGCTTCGCGGGACCAAATTCGGCACCGGGGCAGAAGCCGATGGCCGGGCGATCGGCCGACAGCGCAAACTGCGCCGCGGTCATGCGTTTTTCATCGTCGTCGACGCGCAGCTGCGGCCACAACAGCGGCTGCGGCAACTGTGCTGCCGCCGCAACCGGCTGGTCATAGCCCAGCGCCACATAGCGCTCCACCATTAAGGGAAACGCGGCTTTGTCCAGCACCCGCACGTCATTCAGCACGCCATAGCGCATTTCACCGCGCCAGCCGATGCGGCGTTTAATGCCGGCAAAAAACGGCACCAGCGCCGATTTAAACGAGTTTGGCAGCACATAGGCGCGATCGTAACCGCTGGCCCGCAGCGCTTTGCCCAGGCGACGGCGCTCACCCAGCGCCAGCGCACCGTGGCCAAGCGGCATCGCCAGCGCCTGATTCACTTCCGGCATGCGTGACAGCAGCGGCCGGCACCAGGCCGGCGCCATCACATCAATTACCGCCTCAGGGTGCGCCTGTTTCAGCGTGCGATAGAGACTTTGCGACATCATCATATCGCCGACCCAGGAGGGGCCAATAACCAGAATTTTCATCGCCGGTGCCGGTTTCCTTATGCGTGACGGTTCAGCCAGGCCATATATTCGCCCACGCCCTGCGCAACGGTTTTAAACGGTTTGTCATAGCCCGCGGCGCGCAGTTTGCTGAGATCCGCCTGCGTAAAGGCCTGGTAGCGCCCTTTCAGTTTGTCCGGGAACGGGATGTATTCGATCTGGCCTTGCTGGTGGAACTTCAGCACCGCATCCGCCACTTCCTGGAAAGATTCGGCGCGGCCGGTACCACAGTTATAGATGCCGGATACGCCGTTTTCCCAGCACCACAGATTGACTGCCACTACATCATCAACGTGGATGAAGTCACGACGGAAGCTGTCGCTGCCCTCGAACAGCTTAGGATTTTCACCGTTGCTGATTTGCGTATTGAGGTGGAACGCGACGCTCGCCATGCTGCCTTTATGGCCTTCACGCGGCCCGTACACGTTGAAATAGCGGAAGCCGCACACTGGCGAATCTGCTTCCGGCAGAATCTGGCGGACATAGTGGTCGAACAGCATTTTTGAGTAGCCGTACACGTTGAGCGGCTGCTCGTACTGGCGCTCTTCAATGAAGTTCTCGTTACGCCCGCCATAGGTGGCGGCCGATGAGGCATACAGGAACGGGATTTCACGTTCGAGGCAGAAGTGCAGCAGATCTTTTGAGTACTGATAGTTGTTATCCATCATGTACTTACCGTCCCACTCGGTGGTGGCTGAACAGGCACCTTCATGGAACACCGCTTCAATCGGACCCAGATCTTCACCCGACATGATGTAGGTGAGGAACTCCTCTTTATCCATGTAATCCGCGATGTCCAGATCCGCGAGATTCACGAATTTGGTGCCATCTTTCAGATTATCCACCACCAGGATATCGGTATGACCGCGATCGTTGAGCGCTTTCACAATGTTGCTGCCAATCATGCCCGCGCCGCCGGTTACGATAATCATATGCTTTGCCTTTAAACAGTTGGGGTGAAACAGGAGGTTTCACGCACGAATACCTAACATCATAACATTTCAGCCCGATGCGGACAGCCAGATGACGCCGATCGCGCTGCACAAATCCTGCGCGCCGCGTGAACTATGCTGCAAAACGGAGATTTCCCTGGCTGAATTGTCGTCCATTCGCTTTTCGATCAGTAATATGTGCCAAAATTTTGCTATCTGAGGAGCAGAATCATGTCCGATCAGTTCTATTCACAAATCCGGCAACAGCTTGAGACAACGCGGCAGGACGGATTGTTCAAACAGGAGCGCACCCTGACCTCGGCGCAGCAGGCGGAAATCAACGTCGCCAATAGCCCGCCGGTGATTAACTTCTGCGCCAATAACTATCTCGGCCTTGCGAACCATCCGGCGCTGATTCAGGCCGCCAAAGACGGCATGGACACGCATGGTTTTGGCATGGCGTCGGTGCGTTTTATCTGCGGCACGCAGGACAGCCATCAGCTGCTGGAGCGCCGGCTGGCGGAGTTCCTCGGCATGGAAGAAGCTATCCTGTTCTCCTCCTGCTTCGACGCCAACGGCGGGCTGTTTGAGACCCTGCTGGGCGCGGAAGACGCGATTATCTCGGATGCGCTCAACCATGCGTCGATCATCGACGGCATCCGCCTGTGCAAAGCCCAGCGCTATCGTTACGCCAACAATGATATGGCTGAGCTGCGCGCGCGCCTGCAGGAGGCCCGCGACAAGGGGGCGCGCCATCTGCTGATTGCCACCGACGGCGTGTTCTCCATGGATGGCGTGATCGCTAACCTGCAGGGCATTTGCGACCTGGCCGATGAGTTTAATGCGCTGGTGATGGTGGATGACTCGCACGCGGTAGGCTTTGTCGGCGCAAGCGGACGCGGCACGCATGAATACTGCGGCGTGATGGATCGCGTGGATATTCTGACCGGCACGCTGGGTAAAGCGCTGGGTGGCGCGTCCGGCGGTTACGTGGCGGCAAAACGCGAGGTGGTTGAATGGCTGCGTCAGCGCTCGCGCCCTTATCTGTTCTCTAACTCGCTGGCACCGGCGATTGTGGCCGCGTCGCTGCGCGTGCTGGATCTGCTGAACGAAGGCGATGGGCTGCGGCAGCGGCTGTGGGAAAACGTCCGCTTCTTCCGGGAAAAAATGACCGCCGCGGGCTTTACGCTGGCCGGTGCCGATCACGCCATCATTCCGGTGATGCTGGGCGATGCCAAAGTGGCGCAGCAGTTTGCCAGCCTGCTCCAGCAGGAAGGCATCTACGTTACCGGCTTCTTCTATCCGGTGGTGCCGCAGGGCCAGGCGCGCATTCGCACGCAGATTTCTGCCGGCCACACTCAGGCGCAACTGGAGCACGCGGTGGCGGCCTTCACGCGCATCGGACAACAGTTAGAGGTTATCACTGCAGGAGCCAACGGATGAAAGCATTGGCTAAACTGAAAGCGGAAGAGGGGATCTGGATGGTGCACGACGCGCCGGTGCCGGAGCCCGGTCATAACGATCTGCTGATTAAAATCCGCAAAACCGCCATTTGTGGCACCGATGTGCACATCTATAACTGGGACGACTGGTCGCGCAAAACCATTCCGGTGCCGATGATCACCGGCCACGAATACGTGGGCGAAGTGGTCGGTATCGGTCAGGAAGTGAAGGGTTTCGCCATCGGCGATCGCGTATCAGGCGAAGGTCACATCACCTGTGGCCACTGCCGCAACTGTCGCGCCGGCCGTACCCATTTATGCCGTAATACCGTGGGTGTCGGGGTTAATCGTCAGGGCTGCTTTACTGAATATCTGGTGATCCCGGCGTTTAACGCATTCAAAATTCCCGACAATATTTCCGACGAGCTGGCGGCGATTTTCGATCCGTTCGGTAACGCGGTGCATACCGCGCTCTCGTTTGATTTGGTAGGTGAAGACGTGCTGATCTCCGGTGCCGGACCGATTGGCATTATGGCGGCAGCGGTGTGTAAACACGTCGGCGCGCGGAATGTGGTGATCACTGACATCAATGAGTACCGCCTCGGGCTGGCGCGTGAAATGGGCGTGACGCGTGCGGTCAACGTGGCGCAGCAGAATCTGCGCGAGGTGATGACGGAACTGGGCATGACCGAAGGCTTTGATGTCGGACTGGAGATGTCCGGCGCGCCGCCGGCGTTTCGTACCATGCTGGAGACCATGAATCACGGCGGACGCATTGCGCTGCTGGGCATTCCGCCGGGTGAGATGTCGATTGACTGGAATCAGGTTATCTTTAAGGGGCTGTTTATCAAGGGGATTTACGGCCGTGAGATGTTTGAAACCTGGTACAAAATGGCCGCGCTGATTCAGTCCGGCCTCGATCTGACCCCAATCATCACGCATCGCTATCACATCGACGACTTCCAGCAGGGCTTCGACGAGATGCGTTCCGGGCGTTCAGGCAAAGTGGTGCTGAGCTGGGATTAAACGACACACCGGCCTGCGGGCCGGTGACGCTCAGGATTGCTGTTTTTCCGCATCGGTCAGGTAACGCACCTTTCGCGTGTAGTCCTGGCCTTTGAAGCTCAGCGGCTGGTGCGGATCCTGCAAATATTTTTGCCATTCACTTAAGGGAAAGCCGCCATGCGCGCCAATCACCTGCGGTGGAATCACGGCCGACTGACCACCAATGCGTTTCGACACCGGCCAGTTAGCCCATTCGCCCAGATTGACCGTGCGGACATCCAGCAGGTCGAGCAGGGCAGCGAGCGGTAGCTGATCGGTTGGCGGCTGGTCGTCGTTCATCAATTCCCAGGTATCATTAAATAACGTCAGCCACAGCGGACAAATACGCTGCCATGTGCGACGGGAGGCCGCCAGGTAGGCGCCATTCACGTGATCCTGCAAATAAGGGCGAACGGTGTGGTGGTAATAGGCCGGAATATGTTCTTCTGGTGCGCCGGCCAGTTTGGCGATCATCTTGCCCTGACGGAAGCTGCTATACAGATGATGCTCACGCATCGCAATATCCGGCGTTTTCAATAAATTGAGATCGGAATCGATCATCAATATACCTTCACCGGTCGCCTGCAAGGGGGCCTGAAGTTTTATCAGGCGGCTGCGGTAGATCTGTTTATAACGGTAGTTTTCTTCTCGAAACGGCACTTCCAGCGTCACCACGCGCACGCGTGCCGGCAGCGGCGGAAAAGCGCTGGAAGGCTGATCGCTGACGATGACAATTTCGCTGATGGTGTCGGCGCAGCGGCTGGCAAAATAAGCGCTGAGCACCGCTTCTTCAATGTAATCAGCGCCGGTACAGGGAATGACCACAGAACTGACGGCAATTGTGCCCTGCGCATCCGCCTGCGTGGCGGGAATGTTGTGGCGCGAGAGAATATAGCGACGGTGTTTATTTAAAAAATCAAACATGCTTTTTTCTCTCCATGACGTTTTCCAGAATGTTTTCCACGCCCGACACGTAATGTTCAATGCTGTAGCGCTCGCGCACCCGGGCGGCGGCGGCGGCGATTAAACGCTGACGCAGTACAGTATCCTGCCACAGCGCGCTAAGATGCTGACTAAGCTGTTGCGTATTGCCATAGTCAAACAGTAAACCGGTCTCGCGGTGTTGAATTAATTCCGACGTACCGACGACATTCGAACCTATCACCGCCGTATTCACCAGCATCGCTTCCAGCACCACGCGCGGCAGCCCTTCACTGGCTGAGGCGAGAATAAACGTATCGAATGCCGCCAGATAATCCAGCGCGTTATTTTGAAAGCCGGTAAAAATAACCTGCGCGGCAATCCCTTCTTTTTGTGCCAGCTGCTGTAAGTGCTGCTGCTCCGGGCCGGCACCGACGATCACCATTTTCCATTTAGCGGCAGGATGCGCGCGGCTGAATGCACCTAGCGCCTGCAAAATATGATGGTTGGATTTACGCGCAATCAGGGAACCGATGGAGCCGAAAATAAAGGTATCCGCGGGATAATCAAAGCGCTGACGCACCGCCTCACGCACCGGCAGCGGCTGATGAATATCGATAGCGTTGGATACGGTAAAGCAGCGCTGCGCATCAACACCGCTTTCGCTTAAGGTGCGGTGTACGCCCTGTGACACGGCAATCACCGCATCACAATGCCGATTAATCATGTTGACCAGCGCATTATTGAGTAACGGGTCAATGCGGCAGTGCTGAATTAACGCCACGTGAGTCTGTTCAGCGGCGAGATAGCCTTCAACGTTGGTGCTGGGCTGATTATTCATGTACAGCGCATCATAGCCACCGTCGCGTAAAATCGTCGCGATTTGGCGGGCGTTAGGCTGCATGCGCCACTGGCGATCGATGTGGTCGATGGCGCTTTTTTTCACCGCGCGGTTAAAAAACAGCAGGGTGCGCAGCAACTCTTTGGTGATTTTTGCCCAGAGCGGCTGGCGGCGCTGCGCAATAAATAGCACCGGAATGCCGATCGCGTCTAATACCGAGGCAATGGTCTCCTGATTGCCACGCGCATAATTCTGATAAAAACAGCAGGTGATAGCGAAACGCTGGCGATCGATGCGCTTGAGTAATTCCAGCATGCTGTTGGTGCCGCCGCCCCATTCGCGCCCGGTATCCAGCAGCAGAATTTTCTTTCTGGTTGACGTCATCTGTTCCGATATCCTTGCGCGGAAAAGGTGTGGCGTTAAATAAGGCGCAGCCCGCTGCGCCTGATAATCAGAATAGCTGTTTAAGCGACTGCACGAGTGAACTGCCGGTAATGCTCTCTGTCACCACCTCCACCGCACGACTCTGCGGTACGGCAGGCAGCGGCTGGCCCGGCTTACACACGCCAGGCGCGCGGAATACCGGGGTACGCGGTTGCACCGGCGTGCTGGCCGGCGGCGTAGCGCCCTGGCGCAGCGGTTCGTTGAGCAACTGGCTGGGGCGGACGAGGGTGATATCGCCCGGTAGCGTCGGCAACATCTGCTGCAACACCCGTACCGTGGTGGGATGCGGATGGCCAATAGCGATGGCGTAGCCATCACGCTGTGCCAGCTTCACTGCGCGGGTGAACTGGGTGCGAATCGCCGCTTCATTCTGGCTGTCGTCGAGGAATACGCGCCGCTTCAGCACCTTAACCTGCGTGCCCTGTGCGGCCGGGACCGACTGGCTGTTGCCAATGGTCATGCTATCGAGGAAGTAGTAGTTGTAGTGATTGAGCACCTGCATCACTTTCTGCATGCCGGGCAGGCTGGAGGTCATTTTGCTGCCCATATGGTTGTTCAGGCCAACCGCATACGGCACTTTGTTGCTGGCGTCACGCACGATGCGCGCGATCTCTTCGCTGCTCATCTCCGGCGTCAGCGTATCCTTTTCCAGCGGCTGCTTGCTCAGCGGCGCCATCGGCAGGTGAATCAGCACCTCGTGACCGCCCTGATGCGCTTTGGTTGCCATATCCCGCGCATGAGGCGCATTGGGCAGCACCGCCACAGAAATCGCGGCGGGCATCTGCAGCACTTTATTCTCTTCAGCCGGGCGGTAGCCGAAGTCGTCAATGACGATAGCCAGTTTTCCCGCATGGGCGGCAAAGGTGAAAAACAGCCCGCACAGGGCGGCGCTAAGCTTTTGGGACTGAAACAACACTTATCTTCCTAACCACGGCAGTGGGTTGACGGCCTGTCCCTGACGACGAATTTCAAAGTAGAGCGAGGGCGTGCCGCGGCCGCCGCTGGTGCCCACGAGGGCGATAGGCTGTCCTGCCTTCACCTGCGCACCGACGCTCACCAACGCGCTCTGATTGTAGCCATAAAGGCTCATATCGCCTTTACCGTGTTCGACGACCACAACCAGGCCGTAGCCTTGCAGCCAGTCGGCCATCAGCACGCGACCATCAGCAATGGCTTTGACTTCAGTGCCTTCCGGCGCATCAATCACCAGGCCTTTCCAGCGCAGTTCGCCCTGCATTGCTTCACCAAAGCGATGTTCAATGCGACCGCGTACTGGCCAGATGGCCTGTCCGCCCGGCCGGCCAAGGCCGCCGGTGCGCGCCATCAGCTCGCGCTCGCTTTGCGTAGGGGAATAGCTGGAGCCTTTGGCTTTTGCCTGGGCCTGACGCTGGCGCACTTTTTCCGCCTCGCGCGCTTCGCGTTGCGCCCGTTCGCGCGCCTCACGTTCGGCTTTGGCAATTTTGTCCTGCAGGCGGCTTTCGTTCTGGCGCATCTCGACCAGATCGGCCTGGTCTTTCTCCAGCGCGCTCTCCAGTGCGGACAACGTTTTCTTACGCGCGGCGCTGGCGGTTTCCAGCTTGTTCTGTTGCGTCTGCTGCTGCGCTAACAGCGACTTTTGCTGCTCCTGCTTGCCCTGCAGCGCCTGACGCTGCTGCGCCAGTTCCTGCTGAGTCTGCTTAAGCTCGTCGATGTTTTTCTGCCGGGCGGCATTGAGGTAGCCAAAATAGGCCAGAATACGTTCGCTGCGCTGTGCTTCTTCACCGCCGAGCAGCAGCTGTACGCCGTTGTGCTGGCCCTGACGAAACGCGGCATCCAGCTGCTGCGCCAGCAGTTTTTCCTGCTGCGCCTGCTGCTTTTCCAGCCGGGCAATGGCGGCGGTGATTTGGGCGATTTCGCCGTTCAGCGCGCTCAGGCTGTTGCGGGTTTCACGCAGCTGGCGACTGGCCTGGGCAATCACTTTTTCCTGACTCTGCAGCTGATCCAGCAGCTTACTGCGCTGCAGCTTCTGCGCTTTAACGCTTTTCTCTTTTTCGGCGATGTCCTGCTGAATGGACTTTAGCTGCGTTTTGCTGTCATCGGCGCTATGCGCGGCGACGGGCAACAGCAACGCACCCGCACAAAGCAGGCTGAGGGAGATATCGGACCAGCGAAATGACAACGGAGATGCCGGGTCGTTGTAACGGGTCCTTGTGTGTGTAACGGTCGCTTTTCCCTTCATAGTCGATAATTATTCCACGATGAACAGCCGCTTACCAGTTATCCCGGCCGGGTTTTGCTTTACGAAAGATGTCGGCCACAGCTTACCGGGATAAAGATTGTCTCAATTTTGCGATTAGAACACTTTTTTTGGAAAATGACGCACAAATCGTAACTCTGCCCGCTTCGCGACTGTACATGCGAAGTGGCGCAGGTATACTCAGAACCCTTGTTTTAGCTTATTAGCCCCGGTCTGGAGTCGTTACCCCTCATGCAAGAAATTATGCAGTTTGCAAGCAATCACCCCATCCTTAGTCTGGCATGGGTCGCTTTACTTATTCTGGTGATTGTAACCACCGTTAAAGGTATGTTCTCTAAGGTAAAAACCATCAGCCGTGGTGAAGCAACCCACCTGATCAACAAAGAGGACGCGGTGGTGGTAGACGTTCGTTCACGCGACGACTATCGCAAAGGACACATTTCAGGGGCTATTAACGTCGCCGCAGCCGATATCAAAAAAGGCAGCTTCGGCGAGCTGGAAAAGCACAAGTCGCAGCCCATAATTGTGGTATGTGCCACCGGCCAGAGCGCCGCAGAACCGGCAGCCACCCTTAGCGCAGCGGGTTTTGACAAAGTGACCGTGCTGAAAGATGGTGTGAGCGGCTGGAGTGGCGAAAACCTGCCGCTGGTTCGCGGTAAATAACTTCCTGAGGTATCACCGCATGGCTAATGTTGAGATTTACACCAAAGTGACCTGTCCTTACTGCCACCGGGCGAAGGCGTTGCTGGATCAAAAAGGCGTGTCATACCAGGAGATTCCCATTGATGGGGACGCGGTAAAGCGCGAAGAGATGATCAAACGCAGCGGCCGCACCACGGTGCCACAGATCTTTATTGACGCGCAGCACATTGGCGGCTGTGACGATCTCTACGCGCTGGACGGGCGTCAGGGACTCGATCCCTTGCTCCGCGCATAACATTTTCGACCGACAATTTTCACTTAAAGGATTCAGTAACATGTCAGAGCATAGCAGCAACGAAATGCAGTTCCAGATTCAACGCGTTTACACCAAAGACGTCTCATTTGAAGCGCCAAACGCACCTCAGGTTTTCCAGAAAGAGTGGGAACCGGAAGTGAAGCTGGATCTGGACACCGCCTCTTCTCAGCTGGCGGATGAAGTGTATGAAGTCGTGCTGCGCGTTACTGTCACCGCCACCGTGGGCGAAGACACCGCGTTCCTGTGCGAAGTACAGCAGGCCGGTATCTTCACCATCAGCGGTATCGAAGGCACGCAGATGGCACATTGCCTCGGCGCTTACTGCCCGAACATTCTGTTCCCGTATGCGCGTGAATGTGTCACCAGCCTGGTGTCACGCGGTACCTTCCCTCAGCTCAATCTGGCGCCGGTCAACTTTGATGCGCTGTTCATGAATTATCTGCAGCAGCAGGGTGAAGGCGAAGCGCCACGTCAGGATGCCTGATGACTACACTCAACGCTTCGATTAGCGTCATCGGTGCCGGCTCGTACGGCACCGCACTGGCCATTACGCTGGCCCGTAATGGCCACCCGGTGCTGCTGTGGGGCCACAATCCGCAAAGCGTGGCGCAGCTGCAGGCTGACCGATGCAATAGCGCTTTCCTGCCCGATGTTCCTTTCCCCGATAATCTCGTTCCTGAAGCCGATCTGGCCCGCGTCGTCAGCGCCAGCCGCGATCTGCTGGTGGTGGTGCCAAGCCATGTGTTCGGCGACGTGCTGATGCAGCTCAAACCGCTGCTGCGTGCCGACTCACGCATTGTCTGGGCGACCAAAGGACTGGAAAAAGAGACCGGACGGCTGCTGCAGGATGTGGCGCGTGAAATCCTCGGCGACAGCATTCCGCTGGCGGTGATTTCCGGCCCGACCTTTGCCAAAGAGCTGGCGGCCGGTTTGCCGACGGCGATTGCGCTGGCGGCCACTGACGCGCAGTTTGCCGACGATCTGCAGCAAAAGCTGCACTGCGGCAAAAGCTTCCGCGTTTACAACAATCCGGACTTTATCGGCGTGCAGCTGGGCGGCGCAGTGAAAAACGTCATTGCGATTGGTGCTGGAATCTCCGACGGCATTGGCTTTGGCGCCAACGCGCGTACGGCACTCATCACCCGCGGTCTGGCGGAGATGAGCCGTCTTGGTGCTGCGCTGGGTGCCGATCCGACGACCTTTATGGGTATGGCGGGTCTTGGCGATCTGGTGCTGACCTGTACCGATAATCAGTCGCGCAACCGCCGTTTCGGCATGATGCTGGGGCAGGGCGAAAGCGTGGATGAGGCGCAACGCATTATCGGACAAGTTGTAGAAGGCTACAGAAATACCAAAGAAGTCAAAGCATTAGCTGCGCGTGTGGGCGTGGAAATGCCAATAACCGAGCAAATTTATCAGGTATTATATTGCGAAAAATCGGCGCGAGAGGCAGCATTGAGCCTGCTTGGTCGTACAAGGAAGGACGAGAACAGCCAAAGCTAAAGCAGGACGCTTAAGCATTATCACCTGTAGCGCCTAATCGGGCGCTTTTTTATCGGGAGCAAACAGCAATGTCGTCTGAAGAGTTAGAACTGGTCTGGAACCATATCAAAGCCGAAGCCAGAGCGCTGGCCGATTGTGAACCGATGCTGGCCAGTTTTTACCATGCGACCTTGCTCAAGCACGAAAATCTCGGCAGCGCGCTCAGCTACATGCTGGCTAACAAGCTCGCTAACCCGATCATGCCCGCTATCGCCATCCGCGAAATTGTTGAAGAAGCCTATCGTCAGGATCCTGAGATGATTGTCTCGGCCGCGTACGATATTCAGGCGGTGCGTCAGCGCGATCCGGCGGTCGACAAATATTCCACGCCGTTACTCTATCTGAAAGGTTTCCACGCGCTGCAGGCGTACCGTATTGGCCACTGGCTGTGGAAAGAGGGACGGCGCGCGCTGGCGGTGTATCTGCAAAACGAAATCTCGGTCTCATTCGCCGTGGATATTCATCCGGCGGCGCGCATCGGGCGTGGCATCATGCTGGATCACGCCACCGGCATCGTGATTGGTGAAACGGCTGTGGTGGAAAATGACGTCTCCATTCTGCAGTCGGTCACGCTGGGCGGTACCGGTAAAACCAGCGGCGATCGCCATCCGAAGATCCGTGAAGGGGTGATGATTGGCGCGGGGGCCAAAATCCTTGGCAATATTGAAGTCGGGCGCGGTGCCAAAATCGGCGCCGGTTCGGTGGTCTTGCAGCCGGTGCCGCCCCATACCACGGCGGCCGGCGTGCCGGCGCGCATTGTCGGTAAACCAGCCAGCGACAAACCGTCGATGGATATGGATCAGCATTTCACCGGCGCCGGGTTTGAGTACGGCGACGGCATCTAGCCTTTGATCAGCGCGCCCGCATAATCCAGCTGGCGCCACGCCTCATACACCACCACTGAAACTGCATTCGACAGGTTCATGCTGCGGCTCTCCGCGCGCATCGGAATGCGGATCTTCTGTTCTGCCGGTAACGCATTAAGAATTTCTGGCGGTAAGCCACGGCTCTCCGGGCCAAACAGCAGATAGTCGCCCGGCTGATAGCTGACGGCGCTGTGCGCCGGTGTGCCTTTGGTGGTCAGCGCGAATAAGCGCTGTGGCGCTTCCGCCGCCAGAAAAGCGACGTAGCTGGCGTGCTTTTTCAGCGCGGTATATTCATGGTAATCCAGTCCGGCGCGGCGCAGGCGTTTATCATCCCAGGCGAAGCCTAACGGCTCAATCAGGTGCAGCTGAAAGCCGGTATTGGCGCACAGGCGGATGATGTTGCCGGTATTTGGCGGGATTTCAGGTTCAAATAAGACGATGTTTAGCATAAGGCCCCCGGAAACGAGGGCCGCAGCATAGCAAATTATTGCCGGGCGGAGTACAGCGGCAGCCACAGCGTCAGGCGCAGACCGCCTAACGGGCTATCATCGGCTTTCACCCAGCCGCGGTGCTGTTGCACGGCGGTTTCGACAATCGCCAGCCCGAGCCCGGTGCCGCCGGATTCACGGTCACGCGCTTCATCGGTGCGGTAGAACGGACGGAAAATCTGCTCGCGATCTTCCGGGCTGACGCCGGGACCGTCGTCGTCGACGTGCACGGTAATGCCCTGAATATCCACGGCAAAGCTAACGCTGATGTGCGTGTGCGAATAGCGCAGCGCGTTGCGCACAATGTTCTCCAGCGCGCTTTCCAGCGCGTGCGGGTTACCGTACAGCGGCCACGGACCGGGCGGATACGGCACGTCCATGGTTTTACCCATCTGCTCCGCTTCGAATTTGGCATCTTCCAGCACGCCATTCCACAGCTGGTTGGCCTTCATCGCTTCGCTCACCAGCGCGTTCTTATGCTGGGTGCGCGACAGTACCAGCAAGTCGTTGATCATGCCGTCCAGACGCTGCGCTTCGGTCTCAATACGCTCCAGTTCTTTGCCTTCGCCATGACGCCGGCGCAGTAGCGCAGTCGCCAGCTGCAGACGCGTCAGCGGCGTGCGTAATTCATGGCTGATATCCGACAGCAGTCGCTGCTGTGCCGTCATCATGCGTTCGAGCGCGCTCACCATCTGGTTGAAACTGGAGCCGGCTGCGAGAAATTCCTGCGGGCCCGATTCCAGTTCCGGATGCTGACGCAAATTTCCGCTCGCCACTTCATCCGCTGCATGTTTTAGTTTGCGTGCCGGACGCGCCAGGCTCCACGCCAGCCACAGCAGCAGCGGTGAGCTGATTAACATCGTGACGATGAGCAGCAGCAGAGGACGGTCAAACAGCAGGTTGACGAAATCGAGCTGGGAACTGGTGGCGGGACGGATCAGATACAGCTGGTAATTGTCTTCGCCGTCGCGCACCGCGAAGGGGCCGACCATCTCGACGCGGCCATACTTTTTCTTCTGCGGATGATCGGCATTATCGGACTGGCCGATAAAGTTACGGATCACCTGCATTTCATTGTGCTGCGCACCGATCACCCGTCCTTCGCTGGTCACCAGCAGCAGGCGCTGACCGGGCGGTGCCCATTTGTCGATGGCGCGAAACAGCCGGCGCCACCACATCAGGTCGTTGGGCGGATCCTGTGACAGCTCCGCCTCAACGTGTTGCTCAATCATGGTGCCCTGGCGCTGTTCGCTCTCCATCAGCGAGGTCATCTGGCGCGAATCGAGTTTGGGCACCATCAGTACCAGCATCAACACCAGCGCCAGGGTGAGCCAGAAGATGGCGAAGATGCGGGTGGTCAAACTTCCAATCATGATGCCGAAACCATCAGATAGCCGCGTCCGCGCAGAGTTTTGAACCACGGATGACCATCACGACGTTCCGGCAGCTTACGACGCAGGTTGGAGATGTGCATATCGATGGCGCGGTCAAACGGCGTCAGGCGCTTGCCCAGCACTTCCTGGCTGAGATGCTCGCGTGACACCACCTGGCCAAGATGCTGCGCCAGTAAGTAGAGCAGGGTGAACTCGGTGCCGGTGAGATCCAGCGTTTCGCTGTCGAAGCTGGCTTCCTGACGGCCCGGATTCAGGCGCAGGCAATCCACTTCCAGCGTCGGTGAGCTGTTATCGTGCTGTTGCTGCTGTTCGCTCCAGTTGGAACGGCGCAGAATCGCACGGATACGCGCCACCAGTTCGCGATCGTTGAACGGCTTTGGCAGATAGTCATCCGCGCCCAGTTCCAGGCCCAGAACGCGGTCCAGCTCGCTACCGCGGGCGGTCAGCATGATGACAGGGGTTTGATGTTGCTGGCGTAGCTCTTTTAACGTGTCGATACCGTTCTTCTTCGGCATCATGACATCGAGCAAAAGCAGGTCGACGGTGTTGTCCAGCAGATTGAGCGCCTGCTCGCCATCGCTGGCGACAATCACCTCAAAACCTTCCATTTCAAGCAGTTCTTTAAGCAGCGAAGTCAATTCGCGGTCGTCATCAACCAACAGGATTTTATTCATTTTTTGTTGCCCTCCGCAGGCAAAATACCGTGTTCCTATAGTGGCAATCCAACGCTTTACGTAGTTTTACACCCCCTGACGGATGTTTGCAGCTGTCGCCGTACACTAGCTCTCGTTGAATCGCAAAACGGAACGAACCGGGAGTAAACGATGCGCTACTTAACCGCCGTCGTCTTTGCCTCAGCGATGGTTCTCAGTCACGCCAGCGCAGAAGCAGCAGACACGACGACGATTGACGAGATGCATCATAACGGCGGATTGACGACAGGCAGTATGACGCAAAATCCGCAAAGCCACATGTTCGATGGCATTGAGCTGACTGAACAACAGCGGCAACAGATGCGCGACCTGATGCAGCAAGCGCGCCATGAACGCCCGGTGTTAAGCGTTCAGGACATAGAAACTATGCATGACCTTGTCATTGCAGACAAATTTAACGAATCGGCTATTCGCCAGCAGGCAGAGAAACAGGCCCGCGAGCAGGTAGAACTGCAAATCGAGATGGCCCGGGTTCGTAATCAGATGTATCACCTGCTAACGCCTGCACAGCAAGCGACATTGCAGAAGAATTTTGAGCGGCGCCTGAATGAAGCGCGTCGGCTCTCCGGATTGCAGCCATCATCACCGCTGCAAGCAGTGAGTAGTACCAGCAGTAACCAGTAACATAGTATCCCTGTTTTCCTTGCCATAGACACCATCCCTGTCTTCCCCGCCATGATGGCGGGGTTTTTTTTGCCCTGAATTCGCGGGCAAACTGCATCCGTTTCGCTATCCTGTCACGCAGTCTGCACGGGACGGTGATAAACTTGAGCCATTTTCCACTGCATGGCGTGCTGCAGCGCCTGACGAGGCAAGGCATGGAACCTTCCTACGCAAAACTGGTAAACCGCGCGGCGCTGGCGGCGACCACGCTGGCAACGCTGTTGCTAATCGTGAAAATTTTCGCCTGGTGGTACACCGGTTCGGTCAGCGTGCTGGCGGCGCTGGTGGATTCGCTGGTCGATATCGCCGCGTCACTGACCAATCTGCTGGTGGTGCGCTATTCATTGCAGCCTGCCGATGACGATCACACCTTTGGTCATGGTAAAGCGGAATCGCTGGCGGCACTGGCGCAAAGCATGTTTATCTCCGGATCGGCGCTGTTTTTGTTTCTTACCGGGCTACAGCATCTGGCCACGCCGGAAACGCTGCGCGCGCCGCTGGTTGGCGTAGTCGTGACGCTGATCGCCCTCAGCTCCACGCTGGTGCTGGTCGCTTTTCAGCGCTGGGTGGTGCGGCGTACCCGCAGCCAGGCGATTCGCGCGGACATGCTGCATTATCAGTCGGATGTGGTGATGAACGGTGCCATTCTGGTTGCGCTGGGCTTAAGCAGTTATGGTTTTAAGCGTGCGGATGCGCTGTTTGCGCTCGGCATCGGCGTATATATCCTCTATAACGCGCTGCGCATGGGCTATGAAGCGGTGCAGTCGCTGCTGGATCGTGCGCTGCCGGAGCAGGAAAAACAGGCGATTATCGCGCTGGTAAGCCACTGGCCCGGCGTGCGCGGTGCCCATGCGTTACGTACGCGGCAGTCTGGCCCGACGCGGTTTATTCAGCTTCATCTGGAGATGGACGATCATCTCCCGCTGGTGCAGGCGCATCAGGTGGCCGATCAAATTGAGCAGGCATTACGGCAAAAATTTCCCGGCTCAGATGTGATCATTCATCAGGACCCCTGTTCTGTCGTGCCGCAAAATCAGCAGGGTTTTTTTCAGTTTTAGCCGTTATAAAACATAGCATTGCGTGAAAAAAATGACGTAACGCTAACAACTCTGTAAAAAATTAGCGAAAACTTGTCTGACCTGAATCAATTCAGCATCAAGCCTTTGATATACTATCTGCAACTATTAAGCCGTGCGATCGCGAGCTGGTCCACACCGGTCGACAGGCAGGAATAATCCTTAGTTTTGAACAATCCAGAGGTTGTCATGATCAAAAAAATCGGAGTACTGACCAGCGGCGGCGACGCCCCAGGCATGAACGCAGCCATTCGCGGAGTTGTCCGTTCCGCGCTGAGTGAAGGCCTTGAAGTTTTTGGTATCTATGACGGCTATCTGGGTTTGTACGAAGACCGCATGATCAACCTCGACCGCTACAGCGTGTCGGACATGATTAACCGCGGCGGCACCTTCCTCGGCTCGGCGCGTTTCCCGGAGTTCCGCAACGAAGAAGTACGTCAGGTCGCGATCGAAAACATGAAAAAACGCGGCATTGATGCGCTGGTGGTAATCGGCGGTGACGGTTCTTACATGGGTGCCAAACGCCTGACCGAAATGGGTTTCCCGTGCATCGGCCTGCCGGGCACCATCGACAATGACGTCGCCGGTACCGATTACACCATCGGTTATTTCACCGCGCTGGAAACCGTGGTTGAAGCGATTGACCGTCTGCGCGACACCTCTTCTTCGCATCAGCGTATCTCCATCGTAGAAGTGATGGGCCGCTACTGCGGTGACCTGACCTTAGCGGCGGCCATCGCTGGTGGCTGTGAGTTCATCGTGCTGCCTGAAATCCCTTACACGCGCGAAGAGCTGGTGGCAGAAATCCAGGCTGGCATTGCGAAAGGTAAAAAACACGCCATCGTGGCGATCACCGAACACATCTGTGACATCGACGATCTGGCGCACTTTATTGAAGCGGAAACCAAGCGTGAAACCCGTGCCACCGTGCTCGGCCACATCCAGCGCGGCGGTGCGCCATGCGCTTACGACCGCATTCTGGCATCACGCATGGGCGCTTATTCAATTGAGCTGCTGCTGCAGGGCTACGGCGGTCGCTGCGTGGGTATTCAGAACGAGAAGATGGTACATCATGACATCATCGACGCTATCGAAAACATGAAGCGTCCGTTCAAGCGTGACTGGCTGGATACCGCGAAAAAACTCTACTAATCAACGATAAATCGGGCGCGATCGCTTTCGCGCCCTTTTTTATGCCTTGCTATATTCTCCATAGTTATAACAGTTTATTTTTAATTCTTTAATCCATGGATTGCTTTGTGTCAGTCTTGTTCTATAACGATCTCGGGAGAGCAAGCAATGAACAAGTGGAGTATTGGTGTCACCCTGTTACTGGCTTCAACCAGTGTTCTGGCAAAGGATATTCAGCTGTTAAACGTCTCTTACGATCCAACCCGTGAGCTGTACGAGCAGTACAACAAAGCATTTAGCGCGCACTACAAGCAGGAAACCGGCGATAACGTGGTGATCCGCCAGTCGCACGGCGGTTCGGGTAAGCAGGCGACGTCCGTGATCAATGGCATCCGCGCAGATGTGGTGACGCTGGCGCTGCAGTCCGACGTGGATGCTATTGCTGACCGTGGTCGTATCGATAAAAACTGGATCAAGCGTCTGCCGGACAACTCGGCACCTTATACTTCCACCATCGTGTTCCTGGTACGCAAAGGCAATCCTAAAGGCATTCATGACTGGCCAGATCTGATTAAGCCAGGCGTTTCCGTGATCACGCCAAATCCGAAAACCTCCGGCGGCGCACGCTGGAACTATCTGGCGGCCTGGGGCTGGGCGCTGGACCAGAACCACGGTGACCAGGCCAAAGCGCTGGCTTACGTCCGGGCGCTATTCAAAAACGTTGAAGTGCAGGATTCCGGTGCACGTGGCGCGACCAATACCTTCGTTGAGCGCGGTATCGGTGATGTGCTGATTGCATGGGAAAACGAAGCCTATCTGGCCGTCGATAAGCTGGGCAAAGATAAGTTTGAAATCGTTACGCCGAGCGAATCAATCCTTGCCGAACCGACGGTCTCCGTGGTCGATAAAGTGGTGGATGAGCAGGGCACGCGTAAAGTGGCAGAAGAGTATCTGAAATATCTCTACTCACCGGAAGGCCAGACCATCGCGGCACAAAACTATTATCGTCCGCGCGATCCTGAGGTGGCGAAGAAGTTTGCCAGCAGCTTCGCGCCGGTTAAGCTGTTCACCATCGATGACAAGTTCGGCGGCTGGAGCAAAGCGCAGAAAGCGCACTTTGCCGATGGCGGCAGCTACGATCAGGTCATGAAACCGTAACCGCGTTTTCATCATGACGAAACGGTCAGCCCTGCGCTGGCCGTTTTGCTTTACGGCGCGGAAAAAGCCGTGACTTTCCGCTGGCGACAGGTGAGGATGCTGACAGCTCATCACTGAGGATCTGGCCATGCAGGCGCGCCGCCGTAGTGTTACGTTGCTGATTATCGCGTTCATCCTTCTGATTGCCGGGCTGATCGCCGGTGCGGTGCATTTACATAAAAACGCCGATGCGCTGTGGCAGATTGTCAGCGAAAAGTGCGTACCGGACATGACGCAACGCGGTAATCCTGCCCCCTGTCAGCAGGTCAATCTGGCGCAGGGTTACGTCACGCTCAAAGATCTGAATGGCCCACTGCAATATCTGCTAATGCCGATAGCAAAAATCACCGGCATGGAAAGCCCGATCCTTCTCGATCCCACCACACCCAATCTGTTTGCCGCCGCCTGGCAGCAGCGCCGCCTGCTGGCGCAGAAACGCGGTGCGCCTGTCGACGACCGCGTGCTGTCGCTGGCCATCAACGCGCAGTATGGTCGTACGCAGAATCAGCTGCACATTCATATCTCCTGCCTGCGACCGGATGTGCGCCAGCAGCTGGATACGCTGGCACCGAAGCTGAATGCGCAGTGGCAGACGGCAACGCTGCTGCGGCATACCTGGCTGATTCGCACGCTGAGCACCGCCGAACTGGCGCAGCAGAGCGTGTTTATCCGGCTGGCAGAGGAGGTGCCGCATGCGCGCGGTGAGATGGGCAAATACGGGCTGGCGCTGGCCCGGTTGCCGGATGGACGCCTGGCGCTGCTGGCGCTGGAGCGCAACTGGCTGAAGCTGAATCGCGGTTCGGCGGAAGAACTGCAGGATCACCAGTGCCGTTTGCTGGAGTAAGTCGCGTCGCGACCGATCAGGCAATAAAAAAGGCGGCTTATCAGCCGCCTTTCTTTGCGTCAGCAACTTACGCGTTTTTGGCTGCTGCAGCGGCTTTGACGATCACCGCGAAAGCGTCGGCCTTCAGTGACGCACCGCCCACCAGCGCGCCGTCGATGTCCGGCTGAGTGAACAGTTCTGCGGCGTTTTTGTCGTTAACCGAACCGCCGTACTGAATGATTACCTGCTCAGCGATAGCGGCATCTTTCTTCGCGATGTGATCACGAATGAATTTGTGTACTGCCTGCGCCTGCGCTGGGGTCGCTGATTTGCCGGTACCGATGGCCCAGACTGGCTCATAGGCGATAACCGCGCCTTCGAAGGCCGCTGCGCCCTGGGTTTCCAGCACGGCGTCGATCTGACGTGCGCACACTTCTTCAGTTTTGCCGGCTTCGTTCTCGGCTTCGGTCTCACCGATGCACAGCACCGGTACCAGGCCTGCGGCCTTCAGCACGGCGAATTTCTTCGCGATGAACTCGTCGCTCTCTTTATGGTAGGTGCGGCGCTCAGAGTGGCCGATGATGATGTATTTCGCGCCGATGTCTTTCAGCATCTCGGCAGAGGTTTCACCGGTGAAAGCGCCAGACAGGTTCACGTCCACGTTCTGCGCACCCAGCGCAATGTGGCTGCCGGAAATGGCGTGTTTGGCCTGATCCAGATAGATCGCTGGCGGAGCAATCGCCACACCGCAGCCTTCCACACCTGACAGCTCTTTGCGCAGGCCTTCAATCAGCTCGCCCGCCATGTGCTTGCTGCCATTCAGTTTCCAGTTACCCATAACCAGTGGATGTCGCATTCTTTCCTCCGCATAACGCGATTCATGAAATAGCGCTGCCATCGGGGCAGCGATGTCTGCCAGACAGTATAGAGATCAAATGGGGCGCTGGCTTTGCTTTTCGTCATTTTTGCCGGGGAGATCAGGGGCTAGCGAGCGCCAGTTTGATGGGCTCAACGGCGAAGGTCAGCCCTTTGTCGCCGTTGTCTGCAACCACAAAGCGCAGCGCACCTTCAGTGCGGGAAAAATAGCGTGCGCCCTTGCCGGCGCTGAGCAGGCCGTCGAGCTTCTTGTGTCCCTCATCCGCTGACAAACCGGGCACAAAAAAGCGCAGTAGCGCAGTCATGTAATCCATGGCGCGTGTCTGTGCCGCTTTCATATCCGGGCCAGGCACCGGCAGCCAGGTAATCTGCAGCGTTTTAATCTTGCCGGTGCCCTGTTCCAGCGCGGTAGAGGCATACAGCGTTTCGCTGATTTTGCTGGCGGCACGTGTCAGGTGGCTCTTGTCATCGCGGTTATCGATGGCGCGATACTCCTGCAGCGGGAGGTCAGGATTGGCGGCGTTATACTTTTCGCGGAACTGCGCGATGGTCATATCAAAGGTGGGCGCACCCGCCAGCAGATACGGCGCCGCAGGCAGGTGATCGTTGCGATCCTGCGCGGGCGCGTCCTCCGCCCAGGCGGGAAATGTCAGTGCGACGCTGAGCAGCAGCGCGACTGGCAGATTCTTCATTGCTTCGGCCCTAAATCATTCACTTAGCCCACGATTAGAACGGTTTTTACCGCTGAAAGTCAAAACCCGCGCCGGGAAAAATCTGACATTTTGCTGCCGGCACGATTACCAGTAATGCTCGCTGGTCATGTGGCCGGGTTTACGTTTGAAATGCTTACGCATATCGCGGCTATCTTTCAGCAATTGCTGGGTATCGCGCACCATTTGCGGGTTACCGCACAGCATCACGTGGCTGGTATCGGCGAGCATCGGCAGGCCCACGGCGTTTTCCAGTTCTCCGCTCTCGATCAGCTGCGGTACGCGGCCATGCAGTGAACCGGGCATCTGCTCGCGGCTAACCACCGTCTGAATGTGCAGCTTGCCCTGATAACGCTGCTGTAGCTGCTGCATCAGCGGCAGAAAACTCAGGTCGGCGGCATAGCGCGCAGCGTGCACCAGCACAATGTTGTCGAAGCGCTCCAGCCCTTCGCCCTGTTGCAAAATCGACAGATACGGGCCGATCGCCGTGCCGGTCGCCAGCATCCACAGCGTCTGGCAGTCGGGGATCTCATCCAGCACAAAGAAACCGGCCGCCTCTTTGGTCACCATCACCTGATCGCCGGGCTGCAGCGCCTGTAAACGCGGGCTGAGCTTCCCTTCCGGCACCGTTACCAGATAGAACTCCAGCAGCGGATCGTGCGGCGCGTTGACGTAGGAGTAGGCGCGCTGCACGCGCTCGCCGTCGACTTCCAGCGCCAGCTTGGCAAACTGGCCGGCGGTAAAAGGGTCGATGGGCGCCGTGACGCGCAGGCTGAACAGTGCGTCGGTCCAGTTTTTCACTTCTTTTACTTCTGCATTGACCCACTCTGCCATGTTCGCTCCTGATGATTGATAATTGGTCTCTTTCTATCTTCGTCAGCCCGGCACCAGATTTCCAGCCCCGCAGCGGTCAAAGGGCTCTCTGCGACAAATCGTCCGCACACATCAGCAACTGTAGCGGCCACGTTACAGCCTGGTACAGAAGCTTGACGGTGCCTGTGCTGCCTCTTTACGCCCGCCTCTCGCTTTGTGCGCAATTCCTGATATTTTTGCCGCCATAACTCTCCGGCAGCCCTGTTTAGTGCTGTCATTACTTTGTTTCTCAGGCAGACATTTTGTTCCATGATGATGAGTAATACGCAAAACCGCTTCCTGCTGTTCATGCTGATTGTGCTGGTGGCGGTCGGGCAGATGGCGCAGACCATCTATGTGCCCGCCATGGCGAACATGGCAGAGGCGCTTAACGTACGCAGCGGCGCCATGCAGCAGGTGATGGCGGCCTATCTGATGACCTACGGCGGATCGCAGCTGATCTACGGGCCGCTGTCGGACAGTATTGGCCGGCGTCCGGTGATCCTCTCGGGAATGTCGATCTTCGCGGCGGGCGCGCTGATCGCCCTGTTTGCGCCGTCGCTGAGTGTGCTGGTGCTGGGCAGTGCGGTGCAGGGACTGGGTACCGGCGTGGCTGGCGTGATGGCGCGCACCATGCCGCGCGATCTTTACTCCGGCATTGCGCTGCGCCAGGCCAACAGCCTGCTCAACATGGGCATTCTGGTCAGCCCGCTGCTGGCGCCGGTAATCGGCGCGCTGCTGGCCCATCTGTTTGGCTGGCACGCCTGCTTTGCTTTCCTGCTGCTGCTGTGTGTTGGCGTAACGGCGGCAATGGCCCGCTGGCTCCCGGAGACCCGTCCGGTGGATGCGCCCGCGACACCGTTTCTGCGCCGCTACATCACGCTGCTCAGCGACGGCAACTTTGTGCGTTATCTGCTACTGCTGATCGGCGCGCTGGCAGGCATTGCGGTATTTGAAGCCAGCTGTGGCGTACTGATGGCGGGCGTGCTGGGGCTCGACGGGCTGACGGTGAGTATTTTGTTCATCCTGCCGATTCCGGCGGCCTTTTTCGGTGCCTGGTTTGCCGGCCGCGAGCAGAAATCCTGGCATACGCTGATGTGGTACGGCGTGAACAGCTGCCTGCTGGCGGGCCTGCTGATGTGGCTGCCGGCGTGGTTTGG
>NZ_SDFT01000042.1:0-27495 GCF_004916815.1 Pantoea sp. R102 | reverse complement strand
TCAGCGTGAAGCCGCTGGTAAACGTTTATAAGAGGGGCGAGCCGGGCGAAGATGAGCTAAAAACGTGGTGATTAATCGAAGTGAACAGAGTGCGCTGGCACACTCCGGGCAGGGTTATTTTATGCGAAGCCATTGTATAAACGCGCGCATGGCAGGTGACATGGCTTTACCCGCTATCCAGCAAAGTGAATAACCCGGGAATTCCATCTCCCAGGGTTGCAGAAGGCGACAAAGCTTGCCGGAGGCCAGCAATGCACTGACCCGTTCCGCCGTTAACTGGGCAATACCTGCGCCAGCAATAGCGGCCTGCCGCTGCCTTTCGCGATCGTCTACCACCAGATTTCCGTGCACGGGAATATCAAAAATTTTCCCCTCATTTAAGAACTGCCAGGGCTCTACCCTGCTACTTCCCGGCCAGCGCCAGCCGATGCAATTGTGATTGATCAGATCTTCCGGGACTTCAACCGCACCATGCTTTGCCAGATATGCTGGCGCAGCGACCACAATCTGATGGAGCGGCTTGCCTAATGGAATAGCAACAAATCCCGGTTCCAGCACCTCGCCTAAGCGCAGTGATAAATCATAGCCGCCGCGGCTCAGATCGACCGGCGCATCGCTGGTTGTGATATCCAGCTGCACGTTGGGATAATCAGTAAGAAACCCGGCAATATTGTGATCAAGAAACATTTCAGCACCCGATCGAAAAGCATGAACGCGAATCAGCCCCTTAATATCCTGGCTTCTGGCGTGTGCCTGCTGCAGGGTCTCATGCAGATTAGTCATAATGGGTGCAGTCTAAAGAAACAAGGACTTGCCATCATCGGTAAGATATACCGCCCGGGTGGTCCGGTTCAGCAAACGTTGCCCGAGTTGTGCTTCCAGCGCGGTGATTTGCTGACTGACGGCTGACGCAGATACCCCTAATATTTCCGCAGCGGCTCTGAAATTCAGTTGCTGAGCAACCACGACGAAAGCCCGTAAAGCCAGATACTCCGCGCTGTTAATCATTATTGATGTCCTTTATTAATTGCCACTTAACACACCATTAAGATACAGGAACTTCACGCCTGTAAGTATCTCGTTATAATCACTCAAATCATAATTAATAAATAATATCAGGAGCACTTTATGCTGCAGGAAAACCTTGAATTAGCGCAGAGATTACAAATTATCGAAGACAAACTGGCGATTTATGAATTGATTGCGTCACATCCTCCCAGCGCAGATACTGCAATGGCGGAATATACATTATCGGTTTATCTGGAAAAGAGTGAATTCAATCGCGGTCCTCATCTTGATGGCGCGGAGGGTGCAGAGGCGATAGCCGCCTTTATTTTGCGGCCTGAGCATGAGGAAGCACTGGCTAGCGGATTAGCGCATTTTACCGGATTACCCTTGATTGATCTGCGCGAAGACAGCGCGGTAGTCACCTCTTATTTACAGTTAATTTATCTGGATGATAAAGGCGAATCACGCATGCTGGCCAATCACGGCAGCTCTCCTGGCTATCGCATACACCGCGTTGTAGTGAATCGCTGGGAGTTAAAACGCATTGCGGGCCAATGGAAAATTCATCGCAGGACGTTGATTCCTGTGGACGGTAGCGGTTTATCACGCGCATTGCTTTCCCAGGGGCTGAAAGATGTATTCAGCCGGCAATCACGATAATTAACGCGACAAGACAGTCATTGAGCCAGACCACGCTATGCAGCGACGTCATCAATGATAATCCGCTACGAGACTGGCGGCGCAGGTTGGTGTCCAGCATGGCAACAGTCTGGCTATTCCTTTCAGCCAAATTCTTTGATGATGTACTTGCCTGTAACGTATGAAATTTATCAAAGCCGACATTCTTATCATGTAGCAATGCAGTATATTCCCCTATAAATCATCGCCTCACCAAAGAATATCATGTGCAGAATGCTATCAGCCTTAAACATCAGCATAATGGGTTATTTCAGCCGCTGCGCCTTTTGACAGTCCCATACTCTAACGCTACGCTTAATTGCAAGGATATATGTCGCAAACTTGCGTAAAGATAAAATATTTCCTAAGGTGACCGCCTTTCAGCCTCTTATAGCTTTCATTTCCCTTTGTGAAGTGCCGGCTGCGAAAGCTATAAGATCGCTCCAATTTTACTCATGGGGAGTTTATGAGCACCGGAACGATGACCAATAAACCTGATTTGACCGTTGACGATATTACCGTCATTGACAACAAATTATTGAAACGCGCCGTCAGCGCCGCAGCGCTGGGTAATACCATGGAGTGGTTTGATTTCGGCGTTTATAGTTACCTTGCCGTGATTATCGGCCAGGTATTTTTCCCGGACGCCAGTAATACCGCGCAGCTTATTGCGTCGTTTGGTACTTTTGCGGCCGCGTTTTTAGTACGCCCGATTGGCGGCATGGTATTTGGTCCACTCGGCGATCGCTTTGGCCGGCAGAAAGTGCTGGCCTTCACCATGATTATGATGTCGATTGGCACCTTCTGTATTGGCCTGATTCCCAGCTATGCCAGTATCGGTATTGCCGCGCCGATCCTGCTGTTGCTGGCGCGTCTGGTGCAGGGCTTTTCCACCGGCGGTGAATATGGCGGTGCCGCCACCTTTATTGCGGAATACTCCACCGACAAACGCCGCGGTTTTATGGGCAGCTTCCTGGAGTTTGGTACGCTGGCCGGTTATCTGCTGGGCGCCAGCCTGGTGACCGGTATGATTGCGCTGCTGCCGCATCAGGCGATGATGGACTGGGGCTGGCGCATTCCGTTCTTCCTGGCCGCGCCGCTGGGGCTGTTTGGCCTGTATATCCGCCTGAAGCTGGAAGAGACACCCGCGTTTAAAGAGCATATGGATAAGCGTGAAGAGGCCGAACATAACAAGCCGCAGCTCACGCTGTGGCAAATGCTGCGCACGCAGAGTAAGCCGCTATTGAAGTGTATTGGTCTGGTGCTGCTGTTTAACGTGTCTAATTATATGCTAACCGCCTATATGCCGAGTTATTTAACCGGCATTCTGGGGCTGAGCGAAATATCCGGCCTGTTGCTGGTGATGGTGGTGATGTTTATCATGATGCCGCTGACCTTAATGTGGGGCCATTTTACCGACCGCATCGGCCGTAAACCGGTGATTGGTTTCGGCGCGCTGGGATTATTAGTGCTGGCGATCCCGGCGTTCATGCTGATTGGTTCTGGCAACATGCTATGGGTATTTGCCGGTCTGGCCGTGCTGGGCTTACTACATACCTGCTTTAGCGGCACCATGCCAGCGACATTACCGGCACTGTTTGTCACCGATATTCGTTACAGCGCGCTGGCTATCGGCTTTAATTTGTCAGTCTCGCTGTTCGGTGGCACCACACCGTTAATTACCGCATGGCTGGTCGACACCACGCACAATACCATGATGCCGGCGTATTACATGATGGGTGCCGGCGTGATTGGTTTGTTAACAGTATTAACGCTGAGTGAGACAGCACGTAAGCCACTGAAAGGTTCATCCCCTGCGGTAGCGACTAAAGCCGAGGCGCATAAACTGATTGATAAACTGCGTAAACAGCGCAGCCGTAAAAAACAGCAGCCAGCATAATCCTCGCTGATATTCACATCAGGTGCGCTCAATGCGCACCTTTTTTGTGCCCTGCGTCAGACTTATAGCTCAGATAATCGCCCCGGGCTGCGGTAGACTGACCCTCTCTGACTGTTTTTTACTCATTAAGGGATAATGATGTCATCTGCAGTGGCTCCCGCCGTTAATCAAAAGCGCGTACTGATTGCCGGATCCGTCGGCAATTTTATCGAGTGGTATGAATTCGCCGTGTACGGTTTCATGGCCACGCTGATCGCTAAACATTTCTTTCAGCTGGAAGGAGAAAGCGCCCTCACCAGCCTGATCCTCACCTATGCGGCCTTCGCGGTGGCGTTCTTTTTTCGCCCGTTAGGGGCAGTACTGTTTGGCCGCCTGGGCGATCGCTATGGCCGTAAACCGGTGCTGATCGCGGTGCTGGTATTGATGACGCTGGCCACCGTCGCCATCGGTCTGGTCCCGGTTTATGCCAGCATTGGCGTGGCTGCGCCGCTGCTGATTACACTGCTACGCATTTTGCAGGGGCTGTTTGCCGGCGGAGAATACGGCGGCGCGGTCTCGCTGATGACCGAATCGGCGCCGCCCGGCAAGCGCGGATTTTATGGCGCGTGGCAGTCGCTGACGGTGGCGCTCGGACTGCTGGCGGGCGCGGGCGTGGTGGCAGTACTGCCGCTGCTGCTGGGAGACGCCGCCATGAACGCCTGGGGCTGGCGCATTCCTTTCCTGCTGGCGCTGCCGCTCGGCGCTGTGGCGCTGTGGCTGCGCAGCGGCCTCGACGAATCACCGCAGTTCAGCCAGACACCGGCGGCGCCGCAACAGCAGGCGTCGCTGGGTGTCACGCTACGCGCTATCGTGCTAGGCATTGGGCGGTTAATGGTATGGTCGGCCGCCGGTTATACCTACCTGGTGATCATGCCCACCTATCTGCAGGCCGCGCTGCATACCGGCTTTAACCAGGCGCTGCTGATTGCGGTCATCTCTAACCTCGGCTTTGCCGCCACCATCCTGCCGGCCGGCATACTCAGCGATCGCTATGGCCGCCGCACATTAATGCTGCTGGCGACGTTTTTGCTGCTGGTGCTGGCTTTCCCGCTGCTGAAAGTGCTGCAGCATCCGGAGAGCGATATGGCGATCAAAGCGCTGGTGGTGTTTATCGCCGGTGCGCTGGTGGGCATGCTGGCCGGACCGGGACCGGCGATGCTGGCCGAGATGTTCCCGACCCGCGTGCGTTACACCGGGCTGGGGCTGGCCTATTCGCTCTCCAACGCGCTGTTTTCCGGCTGCGCGGGTCTGATCATTACCGGCCTGATGAAGCAAACCGGCAACGCCGACATTCCCGCCTGGTATGTGATGGCCACCGCCGTAGTGAGTTTTGTCGCGCTGCTTTCGCTAAATAAGGACGATCACCGCAGACCCCTTTGAGAAAAAGCGTTTGTGCAGGTAAGCACCTATCATTGGTCGCCATCAATGGCGACCCTACAGGGGCCGAAAGATTTTTTTTACAGGAGTGATGAATATATAGGCATATATATGTCTGAAATAACATAGAAAATAAATCAAGACATGCCTGATATTTTATCCAGCTCAAAAACAGTGCCATTATAAATAACAAAACCCCGGCACATCAGTGTACCGGGGATAACCAACACTACCAGTTAAATTTATTACTATCTTCCCACTCTTTGACTTCTTTCTCTGCTTGATCTTTACCGTAGCCGTAGCGCTCCTGAATGCGGCCGACTAATTGATCGCGTTTCCCTTCGGCTACGTCTAAATCGTCATCTGTAAGCTGGCCCCATTTCTCTTTCACTTTTCCTTTGAACTGCTTCCAGTTTCCGCTGATACGATCTTCGTTCATCAGTGTTCTCCTCATTTAGGTGACAGTGCCGCCTGGCATTATTTCGCGCATCGGTTAACTGCGCAGAGATAAGCGTAGCCTATGACTGAGATTAAAAGGTGCTTAAGCGAACAAAACGGAAAATTTACGTAACGGTACTGTTTAAAGCGCAGCGGGAATTAAATCTGAAAATATAGGCTATGATTTTTCAGGGTACTCAGTGATTTATCTGCGTACCCGTTTGCTACCAGGGCATTTAGTCTTTTGTATTCAGAGAGTAAATGGTTTTAAGGAACGCGAATCGCTTGATGTCGTCCATTCCCCGTGCGGGGCTTAACGAGGCAATAGAATGGAATCCACAACGTTGGAAAAATCCTGGGGTGCTGAAATCCTTGCTGACGGCAGCGTGCGGTTTCGCCTTTGGGCACCCGGTCAGCAGCAAATTACCCTTCACGCCGATGGTCAGCAGCATGCCATGCAGCCGCAGCAGGATGGCTGGTTCAGCCTGACGCTGCGCGGACCTGGTCACGGCAGCGAATATCACTACGAGCTGGCCGATGGCAGCACGGTGCCCGATCCGGCCGCGCGGGCACAACGCGCCGATGTCAACGGCCCTTCTCTGGTCATCGACCCACACCATTATGCCTGGCAGCAGCGCAACTGGCAGGGACGGCCCTGGCATGAAACGGTGGTCTACGAGCTGCACATCGGCACCTTTACCGCCGAAGGCACCTTCCGCGCGGCTATCGCAAAACTCCCTGCGCTGGCAGAGCTTGGTATCACCATGATCGAAGTGCTGCCGGTATCGCAGTTTGGCGGCACGCGCGGCTGGGGCTATGATGGCGTTCTGCTGTATGCGCCGCACTCGGCGTATGGCTCACCGGATGATTTCAAAGCCTTTGTCGATGCCGCGCACGCGCTGGGATTGTCGGTGGTGCTGGATATTGTGCTCAACCACTTTGGTCCGGAAGGCAATTACCTGCCACTGCTGGCACCGGCCTTTTTCCACGAAGAGCGCATGACGCCGTGGGGTGCCGGAATTGCTTACGATGTCGATGCCGCGCGGCGTTATATCGTCGAAGCGCCGCTCTACTGGCTGAAGGAGTTTAACCTCGACGGCCTGCGCTTCGATGCCATCGACCAGATTGAGGACACGTCCAGCCAGCATGTGCTGATCGAGATTGCCGAACGCATTCGCAGCGAAATCCACTCTCGCCCGATCCATCTCACCACCGAAGACAGCCGCAACGTGATCTTCCTGCATCCGCGCGATGCGGACGGTAACGCGCCACTGTTCAGCGGTGAATGGAACGACGATTTTCATAATGCCATTCATGTCTTTGCCACCGGCGAGACGCACGCGTATTACCAGGATTTCGCCGACGTACCGGAGAAATTAATCGCGCGCATTCTCACCGAGGGCTTTGCTTATCAGGGCGAGCTGTCACCACAGAGTGGCCAGCGGCGCGGCGTACCCAGCGCAGGCCAGCCGCCGGTCGCGTTTGTCGACTTCATCCAGAACCACGATCAGGTGGGCAACCGCGCCCAGGGCGAACGCCTGATTAGCCTGGCCGGTGCCGATCGCACCAAAGTGCTGCTCGCCACCCTGCTGTTGTCACCGCACATTCCGCTGCTGTTTATGGGCGAAGAGTACGGTGAAACCAACCCGTTCCTGTTCTTCACCGATTTCCACGGCGATCTGGCGAAAGCGGTGCGCGAAGGACGGGCGCGCGAATTTACCGGTCACGCCGGTCATGACGAGACGGTGCCGGATCCCAACGCTGAAGAGACCTTCACGCGGTCGAAACTGGACTGGCGCAAAGTGGAAAATCCCGCAGGCCAGGCGTGGCTGACGCTCACGCGCCAGCTACTGGCGTTGCGCCAGCAGCACATCGTGCCGCTGCTGCCGGATGCACGCCAGCACAACGGCCAGGTGCTGCGCACCGCACCGGGCTTTGTTACCGTTAGCTGGCAGTTCCCGCAGGGCCAGCTGTCACTGGCGCTGAATATTGGACAGCAGAGCCAGCCGCTGCCCGCGATGCCCGGCGAGACGCTCTTTGCGTGGCCACAGGAAAGCGGCGAACTGCCGCAGCACTCTCTCATCGTGCGTCTGGCAAAAGGAGCAGCGCAATGAGCATTCCAACCGCGACTTACCGCATCCAGTTCCGTAACGGCATGACCTTTGACCGCGCAGCGCAGCTGGTGCCCTATCTGCAGCAACTGGGCATCAGCCATCTCTATGCCTCGCCGATCTTTACCGCCACGCGCGACTCGACGCACGGCTATGACGTCACCGATGCCAATGAGATTGACCCGGCGATTGGCGGACGCGCCGGTTTTGACCGCCTCAGCGCGGCGCTGCAGCAGGCCGGGATTGGCCTGATCCTCGATATTGTGCCTAACCACATGGCGGCGTCGCTGGAAAATGCCTGGTGGCGCGATGTGATTGAACACGGGGAAGCCAGCCGCTACGCGCGCTACTTTGATATCGACTGGTCGCGCAGGCTGACGCTGCCGTTCCTCGGCGATGATTTTGACCGCGTGCTGGCCAATGATGAACTCAGTATCAAGGCCGATCCGCACAGCGGCAATCCGGCGCTGGTCTATTACGACAGTTACTACCCGCTGACGCCCGCCAGCTGGCAGCAGCGTAAAGACGAGGTGCTGGCGCTGCGCGATCGCGCGGCCATCGCAGAACTGCATGCGCAACAGCCGTGGCAGTTGATGAACTGGCGTGAGGCGCGCAGCGCGCTCTCCTACCGCCGCTTCTTTGAAATTACCGGGCTGGTCGGCGTGCGCGTCGAAGATGAAGAGGTGTTCGCGGCTTCGCATCGCCTGATTCTTGAACTGGTACACAGCGGTGTGGTGAGCGGGCTGCGCGTCGATCACGTTGACGGGCTGGCTGATCCGCTCGGCTATCTGCAACAGCTGCGTCAGGCCGCGGGCGACGCGTGTTATATCACGGTGGAGAAGATTCTCGCTGACGGTGAGCAACTGCCCGCCGACTGGCCGGTGTCCGGCACCACCGGTTACGAGTTTATCGCCGCGCTGTCGCATGCGCTGATTGATGATAATCAGATCGATATGCTGCATCTGGCCTATGAAGCGGTATCCGCCGAACGTAACGACGTGGCGGCTGGCCTGCGTGCGGCACGTGAACTGATGGTTGATCGCAACTTTGCCGGGGAATTCAGCCGCCTGCTGGCGCTGGCTACCGAGGCAGCCGATCTGGTGCATCGCAACTTCAGTGAGGCTGAGCTGCACGTGGCGCTGCGCGAACTGCTGATCGCCTTCCCGGTGTATCGCACCTACGGCCGGAAAGCCGGAATGCCGCTGGAAGGCGAAGCGTTGCTGTTACAGGTGCTGGAGCAGGTTAAACACAGCGCCTCGCCTGCGGCGCTGAGCTTTTTGCAGGCATTACTGCTGGGGGCGATCACTGAACAGGGCGAGCAGGATGCGGCGGAATTCCGCGCCCGCTTCCAGCAGCTGACCGGCCCGCTGATGGCGAAATCGGTCGAAGACACGCTGTTTTTCCGCAATCACGTGGCGCTGGCGATCAATGAAGTGGGTGCCGAACCACTGCCACACGCGTTTTCGCTTGAACGCTTTCATCGCGACATGCAAACCCGGCTGCAGCATCAGCCGGATGGGCTGTCCGGCACCTCCACGCACGACACCAAGCGCGGCGAAGATGCGCGCGCGCGGCTGTATACCCTGAGTGAAGCGCCGGCGCTGTGGGCGGAGAACGTGACGCGCTGGCGGCAGATGAATCAGCCGCACGTAGTCGCGCTGGCGGACGGCCCGGCGCCCGAACCGCCGGTCGAGTGGATGCTGTATCAGGCGCTGGCCGGCGTCTGGCCCACCACGCTGCAGCCGGAGGACACAGCGGCACTCGACGCGCTGCGCGATCGCTTTTTACCGTTTGTAGAAAAAGCCCTGCGCGAGGCGAAGTTACGCACCGACTGGGCGGACGGCAATGAGGCTTACGAAAACGCTGTACTGGAGTATGCCCGTCAGCTGCTGTCGCCCACCAATCCGGCGTTCCTGCAGGACTTTAGCCTCGCGCTACAGCCGTTCATCCGTGCCGGACTGGTTAACAGCCTGAGCCAGACGGTGATCAAACTGACCGCGCCGGGCGTGCCGGATATCTATCAGGGCTGCGAAGCGCTGGATTTCAGCCTGGTCGATCCGGACAACCGGCGCGAGCCGGATTTCGCTCAGCTGACGGCGCAGCTGAATGTCCACGCCGCGCCGGACTTTGCCAGCCAGCAGGACTGGCTGAGCGGTCGGCTGAAACAGCAGATGGTTGCGCGCCTGTTGCATCTGCGCCGCGACCATGCGCAGTTGTTCCGCTTTGGTGATTATCAACCGCTCAGTGCA
Organism: Pantoea sp. R102; assembly: GCF_004916815.1. Taxonomy (NCBI): domain Bacteria; kingdom Pseudomonadati; phylum Pseudomonadota; class Gammaproteobacteria; order Enterobacterales; family Erwiniaceae; genus Pantoea; species Pantoea sp. R102. The sequence continues at coordinate 17,695 of NZ_SDFT01000042.1, read as the reverse complement.
TCGGGCGAACATGCGGAAAAAGTGATCGCCTTTGCCCGTCAGGACAGCGGCTACGCGCTGCTGGTGATTACGCCACGGCTGATTTTCAATGGTGCACAGTGGAGTCTTACCCGACTGGCACTGCCGGAATCGCTGGCGCATCGCCACTATCGCAATGTGCTGACCGGTGAAACCGTAGTGATTAATGATGATATTACGCTGGACAATGTGAGCTATAGCGCGCCGCTGGTGCTGATTAGCCAGTAGCGTCCCCGATAAACCTGTTGTTTTACATGACTATCTATTCACTGGATGGAGAGGATTGAATGTCTAACGGTAAACCTATGGAAATCACCGCCGGATCGGGGCACCAGCTCGGCGCCAATTATGATGGTGCAGGCGTCAACTTTGCGCTGTTCTCAGCACACGCGGAACGGGTCGAACTCTGTCTGTACGATGAGAGCGGCCAGCATGAAATTGCCCGCTTCGATCTGCCGGAATATACCCACGAAATCTGGCACGGCTACGTGCCCGGGCTGAAACCCGGCGCGCTGTATGGCTATCGCGTTCACGGACCGTTCGATCCGGAAAACGGTCACCGTTTTAACCCGAGCAAATTACTGATTGATCCCTACGCCCGCGAGCTGCAGGGCAACATCGACTGGAATGAAGCGCACTTCGCTTACGATTTACTGCACGAAGATAAAGATCTGACGCTGGATACCCGTGACAGCGCGCCGTTTACCCCCAAGTGCCGGGTAATTGATACCAATGAGTTTGACTGGCAGGACCACAACCGGCCCAGCATTCTGTGGTCCAGCACGGTGATTTATGAAACCCACGTCAAAGGTTTCACCCAGCTTAATCCGGCCATTCCGGCAGAGATGCGCGGCACCTATGACGGCATGAGCCACAAATCTACCGTCGATTACATCAAAAGCCTTGGCGTGACCTCAGTGGAATTGCTGCCGGTGCACTGGTTCCCGGACGATCAGCATCTGCTGGATCGCGGACTGAAAAACTTCTGGGGCTACAACTCGCTGGCCTTTTTCGCGCCTGCCAGCCGCTATTTTGGCCCGCGCGGTATTCAGGGCTTTCGCGACATGGTGCGCGCTTTCCACGATGCCGGCATCGAAGTGATTCTCGACGTGGTGTATAACCACACCGCGGAAGGCAACGAACTGGGGCCGACGCTGTCGTTTAAAGGGATTGATAACTTCTCCTACTACCGCACGCTGCCGGATCAGCACCGTTATTACATCAACGATACCGGCACTGGCAACACGGTGAATACCTCCCATCCGCGCGTGCTGCAGCTGGTGACGGATTCGCTGCGCTACTGGGCAGAATCGATGCATATCGACGGTTTTCGCTTCGACCTCGGCACCATTCTTGGCCGCGAGCCGGAAGGGTTCGATCAGCGTGGCGGCTTCTTTGATGCCATGACGCAGGATCCGGTGTTGTCTAAGCTGAAGCTGATCGGCGAACCCTGGGACATCGGCCCCGGTGGCTACCAGGTGGGTGGTTTCCCGCCCGGCTGGGCCGAATGGAACGACAAATATCGCGACACGGTGCGTGAGTACTGGAAAGGCGACAACGTCTCAACCGACTTTGCCGCGCGCCTGCTTGGTTCCGGCGATCTGTACGATCAACGCGGCCGCCGCCCGTGGGCCAGCGTCAATTTCATCACCGCGCACGATGGCTTTACGCTGAACGATCTGGTCTCGTACAACGACAAGCATAACGATGCCAACGGGGAAGATAACAACGACGGCCACAACGATAACCGTTCGTACAATTACGGTGCCGAAGGCCCCACCGACGACGAAGGCATCAACGCGGTGCGCGAGCGGCAGAAGCGTAACTTCCTCGCCACGCTGTTTTTCTCTCACGGCACACCGATGCTGCTGGCGGGCGATGAGTTTGGCCGCAGCCAGATGGGCAACAACAACGGCTATTGCCAGGATAGCGAGATTTCCTGGCTGCACTGGGAAGATCTGCCGGCTTCCGCTGATGCGTTACGCGATTTCACCCGTCAGGTGATTGCGCTGCGCGCGCAGCAGCCGCTGCTGCGACGCGAAAGCTGGCGCGACGGCATGGAGATTAAATGGTTTAACGCCGGCGGCGGTTTCCAGCAGGCGGAACAGTGGGATGAGGGCTCGACGCTCGGCGTGTACATTGGGCGTCCGGACCTGCAAACCGAAGAGGGTATCTGGCACGATGTGCTGATGCTGTTCAATCCGTTTGAAGGCAATGTGCCGTTCCGCATCCCGCAGTTTGGTGAAGGCGGCTGGGTGCTGGAGCTGACCACCTCCGACAGCGCCAGTAAGGGATTGGTAATTACCAAAGAGAAGGATTTCGAGCTGGAGGGCCGCAGCCTGGCGCTGTTCCGCCGGCCGTGAGTGGAACGCAAGGTGCCGGTTTCCAGGTGCGCATGAATGCGCACCCTACGGAAAAAACGGGACATGCACCCCGCTTTCCAGGTGCGCATGAATGCGCACCCTGCGGAAACAATGGGACATGCACTCCCCGTTTCCATGCGCGCATGAATACGCACCCGACGGAAATAACGGGACATGCACTCCCCGTTTCCAGGTGCGCATGAATGCGCACCCTGCGCAAATAACGGGACATGCACTGTAGGGTCGCCGTTCACGGCGACCGGCTCCATTGTTAACCCGCCAGCCTCTTCTGATACCCGGCGCTAAAATTTCATTAACTAAAAACCACAATCTGCCGATGTTCTTTAATCTGCCCTTGTACCCGCCGCGTCAGGCGTCGGGGTGCGTTTAGATTAAGGATAATAAGATGAACATCTCCCAACGATTGTTACTGACCTTTTCCATGCTGTTTGGCGCCATCATTCTGCAAGCCGTGCTCGCCATCTCACTGCTTTCCGGCTTCCAGGAGCGCTTTGAATATGTGCAAACCAATGCCATCCCCTCGATCAAAGACCTCAACACGTTAATTGATCGCAGCAATCAGCTGGCGCTGACGCTCTACAAACATCAGACCCAGCTGCAGGACAGCAACATGCCTGCGGTTGAAGCGGACATTGATAAACAGATCGGCGGCCTGAAATCGCTCACCGATTACTACCTGACTCACAACCTCTCCAGTGACGAAGATAAGCGCCTGACCGAGCTGGCCTTTGCCAATATTCAGCGCGTGAGCGAGCGGCTGCCGGCGTTTCTCACTGCCTCGCGCGCGCATCAAAACGCCATCAGCCTTGATCTGATCGAGGGGCAGAACGGCATTGGTGCCGCCATTCGCCAGCTGGTCACCAATTACCAGCAGCAGCTGATGCTGAATATTTCTATCGGCGATGAGTTACGCGCCACCAACCTCAGCACCTTCCATGAAGTGCTGTGGACCACCATTACCGGCGTGATAGCCACAGTGATTATTTTTGGCCTGTTCGCCCTGTTCACCGTGCTGCGCATTCGTCGCAGTCTGTCCGATGTCGGCAAAGTCATGATGCGCGCCAGCGAAAATCTCGACCTGACGCTGAGCGCCGACGAAAGCCGTCGCGATGAGGTGGGCACCATGGCGCACTCTTTCAATCAGCTGATGCGCAGCGTCGCCAGTTCGTTAAGCGCCGTGCGCAGCGCCTCACATTCGGTGGGCAGCGCGTCAGTGGAGATCGCCGCCGGTAACGAAGACCTCTCTGCGCGTACCGAGCAGCAGGCTGCTTCGCTGGAGCAGACCGCGGCCAGCATGACTGAACTGAGTGAAACCGTACGTCAGACCGCCGATAACACGCGTCAGGCCAGCCAGCTGGCGGCTAACGCCAGTTCGCTGTCGGAAAAAAGTGGTACCTCGCTCAGCACCATGCTCTCGACCATGGATGACATTCGTGGCAGCTCGCGCAAGGTCACGGACATTGTTTCGATGATCGAAGGTATCGCTTTCCAGACCAATATTCTGGCGCTCAACGCCGCAGTCGAAGCCGCACGCGCCGGTGAGCACGGCAAGGGCTTTGCGGTGGTGGCCGGCGAAGTACGCAGCCTGTCTCAGCGCTCCACTTCCGCCGCACGCGAAATTAAGGGACTGATTGAAGAGTCGCATCGACTGACCGAAGCCGGGGCCGCCCAGGCCAGCGACGTCAGCAGCAATATGCAGGTAATGAATGACGCTATCCATCAGGTCAGCGAACTGATGAGCGAAATCGCCGCGGCCGCGGTTGAGCAGAGTCAGGGCATCAGCCAGGTGCAGCAGGCGGTGAATCAGATGGATGATGTGACGCAGCAGAACGCCGCGCTGGTGGAGCAGGCCTCAGCCGCGTCGCAATCGCTGCAGGAGCAGGCCCAGACGCTCAACCAGCTGGTGACCCGCTTCGTGCTGACGGAATCCGGCGCAACGCCGGTCATCAAGCCTGCGCCGGCGAGCCACAAAGCGCCACAGCCGGGACGCCTGGCACTGGCCAGCGATGCCGACTGGCAGAGTTTCTAATCCCTTTGCCCTCCGCGTCGTCGCGCGGAGGGGCTTTCTCCCACTGACGAATTTTCCCCGGCGCGCTGACGCGAGCGACATTGCCTCAACGAGCGCCAGCAAAACTGCTATTCTGTGAACCATGCTAACGGTCATCAGCAACGAAAGCGTTTTACCTCCGCATGCCCGCCGCTCCCTAAAGGAACCTTATGCACCCTCAGCAACAGACACGCGGTAAATGGGCCATCTTTGGCCTGATGTTTATTCCAGGCTTTACCTGGGCTTCCTGGGTTAGCCGCACGCCCTTTATGCGCGATGTGCTGCACGCCTCGACGGAAATGATGGGCCTGATTCTGTTTGGCTTCTCCTGTGGCTCCATGCTGGGCGTGCTGCTGGCCGGTAAGCTGGTCGCGCACTTTGGCACCAGCCGGGTGATGCGCACGGGTTACCTGATCCTGCTCGGTGGCCTGGTGCTGATGACCGTTGCGTTAACGCTCGCCAGTAGCGGGCTGGTGTTTACCAGTCTGGTGTTGCTGGGCGGCGGAACCGCGCTGATGGATGTGGTGGTTAATGTCGAAGGGGCGGCGTTTGAGCGGCGCATCGGCAAGTCAATCATGACGATCATTCACGGCTTCTTCAGTTTCGGCACGCTGATCGGCGCACTGGCGGGGCTGGCCATGACCGCAGCCGATATCAGCACCTACTGGCACTTTAGCGTGGTGCTGCTGGTTAACCTGCTGATTGCCGCCCTGGCGCTGCGCCATCTGCCCGCCACCAGCGACAGCGAACGCAGCGAACAGCCGCATCACGGCGGCTTTCTGGCCCAGGTCGGACGTGAACTGCGTGACCGCCAGCTGCTGGTGCTCGGCGTGGTGATTCTGGCGATGGCACTGGCGGAAGGCTCGGCTAACGACTGGCTGCCGTTACTAATGATCGACGGCCATAATCTCAATCATACCCAAAGCACGCTGGTCTACGCGGGCTTCACCGCCGGCATGACGCTGGGCCGCTTTCTCGGTGGGCTGGTGGTTGATCGTCTGGGCCGTGTCTGGGTACTGCGCGCCAGCGCTTTCTCCGCCGCGCTGGGGCTGACGCTGGTGATTTTCTCCGATAACCCATGGCTGGCGGCGGCGGCCGTGCTGTTCTGGGGCGTCGGCGCGTCGCTCGGCTTCCCGCTAACGGTCTCGGCGGCGGGCGATGGCCATAACAGCGCGGTGCGCGTCACGATTGCCGCCACGCTGGGTTATCTGGCGTTTCTGGTCGGCCCGCCCGGACTGGGCTTTATCGGCGAACATGCCGGATTGCGCATGGCGATGCTGCCGGTACTGATCATGGTACTGCTGGCGCTGGTGTGCGCCGGTGCGGCTGGCCGCCCGCGTCAGGCAAAAACACCGGCGAAACAATAAATCTCAGGGCACGCGCCAGCTACCCTGCCAGCCATCCGCAGTGGCCTCAAATCGCGCGCGCTGATGGGGCTCACGGCTGACATCCAGCCACTCCACGCTATGCAGCGTGATCTGCACCAGCGCGAAGTGCTCGTCAGGCCCGGCATCCACATCCGGCGCGCTGGCAGGCAGTGCAGCGTCAGGATGGGTGATTACGCTGCCCGGCCTGACCGGTGACTGAAACAACGCGTGCGAATGCGGGCTCAATGCATGCCAGGCTGCGGCACGCTGTTGTGCATCGTCAACGCGCTGAGCCGTGCCCGCCAGCCTGAGCTGAACGCGACTGGCGGCATCATAAGCCAGTAACGCCACCTGCGGCTGGGCTGCAATATCCTGCATTTTGGCGCTGCGCCGATCGGCGGTAAAACGCAGGGCAGGCAGCGTGGGCAAAAACTGCCGTATCACCACGGTGCGCAGGCTGGGCTGGCCGTCGACACTCACCGTTGCCAGCTGCATCAGGGTGAAAGCTGAACGTGATGTGGTGGCAGTGCTAAGTAGCTGCCAGATAGCTTGCAGGCGGTCGTCAAGCGAGATCATGATTCCCTTCCTTAGCGGGCGTGAAGCGGGTTGCTGCCCGCACGTTTCAGCGCCGACAGCGCCAGCGCGCTGAGCAGTAACCCAATGACGATCAGCAGCGCGTAGCTTAGCCACTGCAGCAGCAGAATGCCCAGCACGCCGCCAGCGAGAAACGCCAGCACGGTGTAGCAATGCAGTTTTAGCCGCTCAATGTACAGCGGCGCGTCTTTTGGTGACTCTTTGCGACGCAGCACGTCGAACAGCATCGCCAGCTCAATGCCGATATCGGTTGACGTGCCGGAAACGTGCGTCGTGCGCACGCGGGCATTGGAGATGCGCGTTACCACCGCATTTTGCAGGCCCATCAGAAAGCTCAGGCTGAGAATCAGTAACACGCCGGCCTGACTAAAACGAAAGCCGCTTTCGACAATCCCCAGCACCAGCAACGCAATGCCCTCGAGCAGAATATTGATGGCGTAGATGCCGCGTATCTGCCGCCTGCGGCCGGAATTGATGATCAGCGTGGAAACCGACGAACCGGCGATGAATAACAGCACAATCAGCAGGAAGAACAGCCCGATATGCAGATTAGCTTTGGCCAGATGATCGGACAGTGATGAGACGTTACCGGTCATGTTGGCAGAGAAAAAACCAACCGTTTCGAACGCCGCAGTGTTCAGTGCGCCCGCCACGGCGGCCAGCGTCGCCGCCAGGCGGATGTCGGTGTTGAAAGTGCGCGTATCCTCAGTGGAGATCAGCATGAAAAGGTCCTGGCCCGGCAAAAGGTTTATCATCCTCCGGCGGTCAAAAATTCTCAACTGGCAGGGCTGAACATTAACGCGGTTCGCTGTCGATCAGCGCACGCCGGGCCAGGCGTTTGGGCAGGATTTGACCCTGTCACCGATAAGCCGGATAATTTGGAAACGATTCATTCTAAATAGCCCGCATTATGACCAGTAAACCCAATCCGGCGCCGGTTGCCAGAGAGCGCGGCAGACCGCGCAATTTTGATATCGACGAAGCGCTCGACAGCGCCATGATCGTGTTCCGCCAGAAGGGTTTTCATGCGGCCTCGATTGCCGATTTAGGTGAAGCGATGAACCTGACGGCGGGCAGTATCTATAAAGCGTTTCAGGATAAACGTTCCCTGTTTCTGCGGGTGTTTGAGCGCTACATCCTGCTGCGCAATGGGGACCTGCGCGCCCGTTTGCAACAGTACCCGACCGGCCGGGCACGCATTGCTGAGCTGTTGCAGTTTTATCTCGACTCAGCCAGCGAGATCGAGGGCAGACGCGGCTGCCTGGTGGTTGGCAGTACCGTGGAACTGCAAACGCTGGACGAAGAGTTATCCCAGCTGGTGCGTGAAGCGGTATTACGCAACCGCAACTTCCTGACTTCGCTGGTTGAACAGGGACAAGAGGACGGATCGATTTCGCCACGACTGGATGCCGACACCGCCGCCGGACTGCTGCTTTGCGTGGCATTTGGTATGCGCGTGGTAGGCAAAATTCAGGATGTGACTAATGGCAAAGAAACCATTAATATGGTGCTCAGCATTCTGGACTGATTCGTCTGGCCTATTAGGAAATAGGCGTTTCCTAATTAATATTCGCCGCGATAACTTTTTAAACCCTGGAATCGCGCGCTTAATAATATTTATCAGTCAGTAACATATTACTTAGATTTATGTTTATTTGTTCCGGGGGTTGAGTGAAGCACGATGAATTAGAAGATGCCGATGAGATCTATCTTTTATTGGGCAAAGTCGTCACACAGATTGTACAACCGGGTGAAACCTTATCTGTTCAGCAAATAATTGGCGCGCTGTATCGCACGGGCTTGCGCTCTGAGAACCCGGCCATCCAGCAGGCCTGCGATAATGCGATCAGGCTGCTGGCCAAAAAGCTGAATTAACGCACTGCTATCAGGGTAATGATGATGCGATACGATCCTTTTCATAATAATTCTGAAGATGCATTACCATGGACTGGTGGATCGCTGCAGGCAAAGCAGCATGAGTTACTTGGCACGCTGGTGCAGGAAATTTTGTGTAGCGGCAAGTTGCTGAACCGAAAAACCCTGTTTGTTGCGCTAATAGCACGCCTCGACCAGTGCGACGATGTGATATTGAAAACGCATTACGAGGCTATTTTTTCTCTGCTGCTTGGTCGCCTGGCCGCTGAGTAATATCGCAACGCTATCCTGCCTTCCCAATATACGCGGCGAAACACATTAGCCGCGCCTGGTAATTTCCTCCTCATCAATTGCACGCTAAACCGCATTAATTGTGCAAAGAAAGCGAGTCAGGTCAGACCAGAATCCGGATTTTGTTCTACGCTTATAGCTGGACTTCAGACCAATCAGGGAAATTACTATGAAGAAACTGACTGTAGCGGCTGTGTTATTGACATCAATTTTTGCCATCGCCGGCTGTTCATCGAATCAGGCGATTAAAACCACCGACGGACGTACTATCGTCACCGATGGTAAGCCACAGGTGGATAGTGATACTGGCCTGGTCTCTTATAAAGATGCGCAAACCGGTAAAACAGAACAGATTAACCGTGACCAGATCACCAATATGAGTGAACTGAACAACTGATCTACTCGATAGGGAGAGCGACATGAAAAAAGTGATTTTGTTACCACTGGCAGCCATTGTGGCACTGAGCGCCCTGACCGGCTGTACCCGTACCAGCTACGCCATTCATACCAATGATGGCCGTACCATTGTCAGCGATGGTAAACCGCATGAAGCGGAAAGCGGACTGCTGGGCTACGTTGATGCCAATGGTGTCAAACAGCAGATCAACAAAGCGGATGTCAAAGAAGTCTCTGAGATTCCGCATTAATCGGTTCTTATCAAGCCCGCGCAGCGGGCTTTTTTGTGCCAGAACTTTGTGATTAAACCAATACGCAGGGCCGTCGTAAGAGAGCCATCCGGTCCATCGCGCGCCTTTGGTCTCAGGGACGCACGACGGTGAGTTTAAATGAACCGCTGTTTTTCGCAGCATGCGCGACTGAATCATTCACTCTCTCAAGCGGAAACTCGGTTACGTCATAGTGGCTCAGATCAAGCAGTCCCGCGCGTATAAGGCCGCAGAGCGTAGGGACTGCCGAAGGTTCATACATCCACTGCCCTTTTACGGTAATGAGGTTACGCATTATCCAGGGATAAGGTAGCGAAAGATCGTCCCCTCCCAGCATGCCAACACCGCCCATAAGGACTGCACGACCATAAGGTCTGACTGACATAATCGCATTCCGGGCGACAGAGGCCTGCGCAGACGGCGGAAGGAAATCAAGGACCGCATCAATGGGTCCCCCGGCCATGTGCTTCATGGCAGCAATATCGATCTCTGCTGTGCCTGTGAGCTTTACTGTTTCCACACGCGATCCAAAACGTTTTTTCAAATCGTTCAGTACCCGTTCACTACGGCCCGGTGCGATGACTTTATGGGCTCCCATGGCCAGGGCAGCAAGCACAGCGGAACTGCCGAAATTACCGGTTGCACCACTGACCAGCAGGCGCTCTCCCGCTTTCAAATCCATAGATAACAATCCGCCATAGGCTATAAGCAGCGTATTGATGGCACACCACCGCCCCGCTTCTGCAGGCGATATGTCGCCAATGGGCACCGCGTTTTCAGTCGGAATGCGTATTTGTTCAGCAAGACTGCCATTCAGGTGATATTGCTGGATTTTTTGTCCTCCTTCACCACGGGCACTCCATCCCTGAAGGACAATTTCTGGCGACAGCGCGTTGTCACGGGAACGCACCGTCGGATCGCAGAATACCCAGTCTCCTGGTTTCAGCCAGGCTGAGTCAGGGCCGGTCTGGCGAACCTTTCCGATGGCACCACAGCCCGGGATGACCGGCACAGGTAAAAGATATTTTCTCTCCCCACTCAGTACTTCATTCGTGTAGGAGAGAACGGGCGCCGCAACCACATCGACAATGACTTCCCCGGTTCCCATCACCGGTGCAGGCACATTCTTAACGTCTAGCGGACGGCCAAAGGCAGTAAGCACAGCAGCTTTCATGGTCATATTCTCCTGAGGGCATAGAACAATATGAAACCATCATAGGGCGACCAAAAACGGCGTAAAATACACTAGTTTTATACAGGTATAATTTACTACCAGGTTCAAAAAATGGTTAAGAATACTGAGCTCAGTCAGTTTTTACGTTCACGACGTGCAAGGGTTAAGCCTGAGCGTCCCCCCTCTGCCGGGCCAGAAAGACGGCGAACGCCCGGGCTAAGGCGTGAGGAAGTTGCGGCGATGCTGGGAATAAGTACGGAATGGTATACCAAAATCGAACAGGGACGGGTCAGCACGCTTTCCGAACGGATAGTTAACGCCCTGGGTAAAGCTCTGCAGCTGAACGAGGCAGAATTTCTGCACCTGAAAACACTGACAGGCCGGAAAAAAAGTGCAGATATCGAACATGAAGTTCCGGCTAGCTTATCGCATCTGGTCAGGGCGCTGAGTGAGCCTGCCTACGTCACCAATGACAGATGGGATGTATTGGTGTGGAATTCTGCAGCAGAACAGGTCGTCACGGACTTCAGCCTGTTGGCTGCAGATGAGCGAAATATCATGGTTTTCATGTTCACTACAGAGCAGGCCAGATACCTTTTTGGCGACACCTGGGCTGCAGAGGCACAGAGAATGCTCGGCCTGTTTCATTCCAGTTATTCACGAAATGCAGACAATGAGACCTTCACTGCGCTGGTAGAACGCTTAAGCCGTGAATGCCCGGAGTTTGATACATGGTGGAGCGAGCATGTGATAACGGCGCCGGTGTCCGGAGAGAAAAAACTCACTGGGAAGGACGGGATAACGCGGACATACTGCTATTCAACGTTTACGTCAAATGACTCCCCTGCACTCAAACTGGCAATTTATGTCCCGTTGTTATCTGCATCGGGCAGCAAGGTTATATGACATCATGATTCCGCCGGAGCAGTGTTAAGGGGTTTAGCTGAGTCTGCCGTAGCATATAAAGAGCGATCTAACCTGCCGGTGATCCATGACGAAGTGGAGCGGCAGCAGCGTGAAGAAATACGTTATCGCTTCCAGGAGAGCGGACATTATTCCGGGTTATGCCGACTGCTGGACTGCACACGTTTTACATACATAACCCATCTGCTATTCAGTACAGGTGACAGGCTGTTTCATATTGCGTCCCGCAGGCTACCAGCGTGGTGTAGAAAACCATGAAGTCAGCCAGTCTGTTAATGCACTGATTTTTGCCGACTGCAACTGGCTTGAAGGTTTCATTAACCAGACACCATCCTCGCCTGTTGCCTGCCAGTCCGACAGCACTGGCACCAGTGAACCCTCAGCCAGTTCTTTCTGTACCAGCCAGTTGGCCGCGAGTAATATTCCCATACCCGATTGAGCGGCCAGTATAAGCCCATCCATTTCGTCACTCTCGTAACGCGTCTTAACAGGTACCGCTATCTGTTGACCGTCTTTCTCAAGTCGCCATTCGGGCCAGCTGTGCATGGGCGTGAAACCCAGGCAATCATGCTTACGAAGGTCCTGAGGGTGTGTTACAGGAGAATGGCGCTCCAGGTAATCCGGCGCGACACATAAAATGCGACTTGTATTTGCCAGCTTTCGGGCAATTAATCTGCTGTCCTTCAGAACACCAATACGGATTGCCATATCAAAATTATCACCCAGTAAATCTACGTAGCGATCGCTGCAGTGCAACACAATACGGATGTCAGGATAGGCTTTCAAAAAGAATGGTAAGGCCTGCACCACCCACTTTCGTCCGAATGAGGCTGGAACGGTAAGGCGAATCGTCCCGGCCGGACGCGCTGCCAAATCACGGGCTTCTTCTTCCGCTTCCCGCAGCAGTTCATCTGCCAATTCAATTTTTTGCCGATAGCGTAAGCCTTCTTCTGTGGGACGTATGCGTCGGGTGGTGCGTTCCAGCAGGCGAATTCCCAGACGTTTTTCTAATGCAGCTACACGCCGGGAAACGACAGAGACATCTCTTCCCAAATCGCGCGCACCAGCACTAAAGCTGCCAGCGCGCACTACCGCAAGAAAAGCTTCCCGCTGACGATAATCGTCATCATGCATTATTGCACCTTATGCAACAGTTATTTGTTTTTCAGGCTCATTATAGCGTCAGTTCTGCCTCAAAATGGTCGTATTAATTGAACAGGGGGACACCATGAAAGCTATCCACTTATCCGCTGCTGGAATAGACGGCTTAAAAATATGTAATATTTCACGCCCACAACCAGGGTATGGCGAAGTGCTGATTCGTCAGCATGCTGTGAGTCTGAATTACCTTGATTTGGCGCTGGCCACTGGTAAATTCGGCGCTATTTCGCAGCCGGTTATTCCTGGTGCAGACAGCGCGGGGGAAATTGTTGAGTCTGGAGAGGGAGTTGAAGGCTGGCAAATCGGCGAACGCGTGGTGCCGGGTATGATGTCTCACTGGCATGCTGGAGCAATACGATCTGAACATCATCAAACATTACGCGGAGTTACGACCAACGGCGGGCTGGCAGAATACGCTGTAGTGCCTGCTAAGTCACTGGCGCATATACCCGATTTTCTCAACTGGCAGCAGGCAGCGACGTTACCCATTGCCGCAACGACAGCATGGAACGCTATAGTGCGTGGTAAAATACAGCCCGGTAGCACTGTTTTACTGCTTGGCACGGGAGGTGTGAGTCTGTTTGCATTGCAATATGCGAAGGCAGCAGGTGCGCGGGTGATCATCATTTCCTCTTCTGATGAAAAACTGGACAGAGTGAAAGCCCTGGGAGCGGATGAAGGAATTAACTATCACGAGGTGCCAGAATGGGATCAACGGGTGCTTAAGCTGACTGATGGGCATGGCGCTGATCTCGTACTGGAATCCGTGGGCGGCTCAACATTTGCGAAATCGATTAACGCAGCAGCTCATAACGGAACCATTTTCGTTATTGGTTTTGTTGGTGGTGCTGAAGTCAGCATGCCTGTTCTGCCCGTAATGCAAAAGATGTTGAATATTGTGGGTAACAATACGGGTTCGACTTCAGATTTGCGCGCGGCGGTCAGAGCGATTGAAACCTCTACGATTTATCCCGTAATTGATCGTATTTTCCCTTTTGCCGATATACGGAAAGCTTATCGCTACCTTGAGGCTGCCGGACATATCGGGAAAGTGGTTATTAGTCTGGATGCATAACGCTGAATCAGCCGGGGAGTTCATCATGGGGCCTGATACCGGCTGATTACTCCTGTCCAGTAATGATGGACACTATTTTCCAGGAAAGGAAGCCCGCTGCGCAAAAGCGCTGAATGAAACGCTGGCATAAGAGTGCAGGATTCATTTTTTTTCCTGAGAAGTATTGATAGTCCGATTTTCCATCAGGTGATAAGGTCAGGTTTCCCGGGAATTCTTAAACAGGATTGAGCGTGACTATTTCAGAGAACTATGAGTGGCATAAAGATAACTACCTGATCAGTACAGACAGAAAAAAACTGGATGTGCAGGCTATCCATCTCTATCTCACGAGGTCAACCTGGGCAAAAGGGATTGATCTGGCTCTTGTCCGTGCATCCGTTGAAAACAGCCTTAATTTCGGTGTGTATCACGATGACGCCCAGATTGGTTTCGCGCGCTTAATAACAGATTACGCTACGTTCGCTTACCTTTGTGATGTTTATATCCTGGAGGAATATCAGGGAGAAGGGTTGGGTAGATGGGTGATGCAATGCATACATGTTCATCCTGTTTTTGAGCGACTCCGCAGGATCATGTTGTTTACAACCACAGCGCCCTGGCTCTATGAAAAGTTTGGCTACGAGCCTGTTAATCGGGAAAACTATGCATGGAGTATCACACGTCCTGATATTTACACTCATGCAAAAAAGACTGGCTGACCTGCGCTCCTGTTTGTCTCCAGTCTGGCGTATACACTCCAGATCTGCAATGTCCGCTTCTGGCACTGAGCGGACAGCCCATCTCCCCAGATGTCCGCTATGAGCGAGGAGCCGACATTGCTAACAGCCTTATGTGTGAATTCTCAGGGAGCAGGTCTTCTACTCACTACATTTAGAGGTAATTGAAATAAAATCACCTACATATAGTGATTAATGTTTTTTAAGTGCTTGACAATTCTGCACATGGCATTTAACGGTGTCTGTGGTAAACTATCCAAAAATGATCAACAGTGTTTGATTGTGGATAACCGTTGGATATATGGGGAGGATAAATGGCTAAATATGAACTTCGACCGCTGTCAGATAGCCGCAAGGCTGACATTGCTCGCAGTGCATTAGCACAAAATAGCGCCCCTGCTAAGCCTGCTGCTTCGATGTCTTCTGGCTCTGCCTCAATGCAGAGATCACGAGATAATGCGCGAGTGATGATGGATCGCGCATTCAGGTCAATTGCAGCCAAAGGATAATTTTACTTTAGTTGATTAAAGCGCCTTTTTTGGCGCTTTTTTATTGCGGAAAAGCCAAATGGAAAAGCTCTGGGTTTTTACTCAATTAGTTACAGGAAAAGATGACACCTCAGGCTTTTTAGCTTACGCGCTCTATAAGCACGACAAAAATGAATACGCAGAGAAGTTGCGTAGGAGCGGCGAATGCACAGAAGAATATATTAATACCCAGCTGAAGATCTTTCATGAGCAGACAGTTAACACGCCTGGCCGAATCGAGTCTTACAAAGAGAAAGCAGAAGCCATCGTCACAAACTTAACAGACCAGATAGATGCTGACATCAGGCTTGAGTACGATGCACAGTTAGCCGGTGCTAACTTACAAGATGCTGAAATAGGACGGCTGAAAGCAGAAATACAGAATATGAAGGCATCACGGGAGAGCGAATTAAGGAAGGCTGGGGAGGATGCTATCCTCAATTTTTATCGTATGGTTGAAATCACCCAAGCACGCAAACGTGGGCGTGTTTCCCGCTCGTTAGGATGGTACTGGAATGGGTTTGCCAGCATTTTCGCCACCATAACCTTCGCTGTCATTGTCTATGGCATTTGTACTTGGGCATTGCCACAAAAATCTAGAAACGACATTGTGGATGGAGCGTTTAAAAATTTGCAGGGTTCATTATTCCAGCAGCCAAATATTCAGCTTAATAACGAAAAAAATGAGAACGCTCAGCAATCTAACACAACCCCTGAATAGGACCTACTTGATGCGATAGTTGCCTCGCAATCTCGCAGGGCTTTCCTTTTCAGATATTTTGCTATCCCAATTCGCCCGCGCGGTGCATTAAAATAGATTTCGCGGGTTGTTACTGTGCGTTTGATTGACATTCCGATTCCTCCTGATATTCAATAAGTAATGAGAAAAACCGTTTCCATTCAGTTACTGGTATTTACCTGGACGGAATAACCCGAATGCCCATGAGCGTGCGGTTTCATGTCAAAAACAAACAGCTGAACGACCGCTTCTGGCACAAAACGGACATTCAGCATGCATTTTTACAAAGTACCAACATCCCAATGGGCAGTATGTGAAAGCATATAACCTTTCACTCGTCCCGTGTTTATAAGCCCCCATACCCCACACCTGTTTTTTTGAGAATACCTGCTTAGCCTGGTGCGGACGCGGATATGAGCATGCCCGCACTTTCTGGGCATAAACAGGGAAAGGTAGGGTATGGCACGATTTATACGGCTGTAACCGGCTACGCCGGGCGTACGGCGCCGTTCACCTTCACACCGGAACGCTCTGCATGCCCAAAAAAATGAGGTAAAAATTCGTTCATTTTGAGAAACCTATTTTTTTAAGCTGTTCAATCAGGAGTGCTGATACGGGGGAATTGTCATTCAGCTACCGTATTTTTATGGTGGGAGTTGCGATCTGCTTCAGGGCTCTGGTCGATATTTACTGCCCTGGCTAACTCCTCCATTGCCTGTGTTGCTGACCGGAGTCGGTCATCACCCATCTTCATGGACAACTTATCTTTAGCTGATTTCCATACAGGCAAGGCTTCTGCCATGAGCTGGTATCCGGAATCCGTCAGACTTAGCCGCTTTCCTGCGCGACCGCGTCCACCTTCGGAACGGACTAAACCTCTCAATTCCATGTTTTGAACATTTCGGCTCAGGGTTGTGGCATCAACTCCCGCGCTGACCGCAAGATCAACTATTGTGGCGCCCTCGAAAGCTCCAATTCCGACCAACAGGCTAAATTGCTCGGCGGTCAAACCGAGCGATTTGAAACAGACATTGTAGTAGCGCGTGACTGCGCGCGCCGTGGCACGAGCCTGAAATCCCGGACATTCTGCTGCTACATCCCTGAAATACTTTGGATCAAAACCGCTCATGAGGTACCTCTTGAAATCCCGATTAATGAATAATACTGTATATGCATTATTTAACAACTGGAGAAGCATCATGCCTGCATACGTGCATATCAATCTGCGTGTTATCGACCCTGACAGGCAGTCTAAACTGGCTCCCCGGTTTCAGGCAGCTCTGAAAGAAGCTGGCGGGCGAATCCTGCATTTTGGCACCGTCTCGGAGGTTCTTGAAGGCGATGAGGTGCCACTGCCATTAGCTGGCGTATTTGAGTTTCCAACCCTTAACCAGGCGTTAGCCTTCTACAACTCTGAAAAATACGCCCCCATCAAGGCCGAACGCCGGGAAGCTCAGGAAGCACGGATGTTCATTGTCGAAACCGACTGAGACCCTTTCCCGGAATACAGACAGATTCTTTTGAGTACATGCTGTGCCTCCTAAGGCTTTGCAAGGAAACCAAAAATATCCTGCGCAGAGCCTGTTTATGATGAAGACAAAACCTGCATCCCTGGATAGGGTATAAAAATAAGATTCATATAAATCAGTCGTTAAGTGCAACTCTTGATTCCAGATCACAAAAAATTGTTGCCGTTTTCAGTACGCCATAACACCGGTGAACCCGTTTTCGCATCAGTGCACCGATGGCTACCATTTCAGGTTTGCCCCTGAGACACATTTCCTTGTAGATATTACGCATCCGTTTATTGTTAATTTTTCCGCATAGGGCAGACATGTAGAGCTTTGCTCTGAGCTGAGGCGGCCGATTTAAGATATGCGTGGCCGTCCCCGAACGTTTTCAAGAGGCACCACGCCCGGAAAAGCCGCAGCCTGATCTGCTGATTCAACGTTATGGCTGCGCAGCACAACCAGCATGTGCATCCCCAGTGGGGGCCCGACAGATTTAATCGACGTCAGCAGCGCACAATCCCGTTTCAGGTCTGGGCTGGCCTGAATGTCCGCTTTAACCTGCCGTTCAATATTTCTCACTTCTTCATGGAGCAGCTGCGCCATTCTGATTTGAATCGCCACGGATAA
>NZ_SDFT01000041.1:0-99022 GCF_004916815.1 Pantoea sp. R102 | reverse complement strand
CAGCACGATGCCCGCCAGCTGCGCATCGCTGCGCGCCTCCGCCAGCACCGCGCGGATTTGCGGCACAAACTCCGCTTTCAGGGTGTTCATCTTTTCGCCCGGCACATCAATGGTGATCACCGCAACGTGATCCGGACGCATCTGTAAATGGAATGCAGATTCGCTCATTATTCGGCCTCCAGAACCATCGCGCTGCCCAATCCGCCAGCGGCACAGGCGGTTACCAGCCCTAAGCCACCGCCGCGCCGCCGTAATTCATGCAGCGTCTGGGTGATCATGCGCGCGCCGGTGGCGGCGAACGGATGGCCGTAGGCGATGGATCCGCCCAGCACGTTGAAACGCGTCTCGTCGACTTCGCCCAGCGCGCGATCGCGCTTCAGCACCTCGCGCGCAAAACGTTCATCGTTAAACAGCCTGAGGTTGGCCAGCGTCTGCGCGGCAAAGGCTTCATGCATGTCGATCAGCGTCAGATCGCCGAGGGTAATGCCGGCGCGATCCAGCGCCAGCGGTGATGCGTAAGCCGGTCCGAGCAACATGTCCTGCCAGACATCAATCGCGGCAAACGCATAGCTGCGCAGGTAACCGAGCGGTGTAATGCCCAGCTCACGCGCACGCCCTTCGCGCATCAGAATCAGCGCCGCCGCGCCATCGGTCAGCGGCGTGCTGTTGGCCGCGGTAACCGAGCCGTGGCGACGGTCAAACGCCGGACGCAGCTTTGCATAATCCGCCGCACTGGCGTTAAAGCGAATGTTGTTGTCCTGCTCAATCGGTGCTTTCCACGGCGGCACAAACGCCGGCATCACTTCCTGCGCCAGCACGCCGGATTGCCAGGCCTGTGCCGCACGCTGGTGCGAGCGCAGCGCCAGCGCGTCCTGCTGCTCACGCGTAATACCGTGCGTTTTGGCCATCTGCTCGGCGGTGTCGCCCATGCGTAAACCGGTGGAGTATTCCGCCACTGTCGGCGGCACCGGCAACAGATCGCGTGGGCGCAGGCGGCGTAAGATGTGTAATTTTTTGCTCAGGGTACGGGCTTTGTTGAGGTCAACCAGCGCGCGCGCCAGCGTTTTGCTGACGCCAATCGGCAGCACCGAGGAGGAGTCAGCGCCACCGGCAATACCTGCATCAATGGTCCCGGCCATCAGGCTTTCCGCCACGTTGGCCACCGCCTGAAAACTGGTGGCGCAGGCGCGGCTCACGCTGTAGGCATCGGTGTGCACGCTCAGTCCGCTGCTTAGCACGATTTCACGCGCGATATTGGGGGCTTCCGGCATCTGCACCACCTGGCCGAACACCAGCTGATCGATCACCTCCACCGGCAATTCGCTGCGCGCCATTAATTCGCTGACCACCATGCGCCCCAGCTCCAGCGCCGGAATGCCATGAAAGTCGCTTGCCTGGCGGGCAAACGGGGTGCGTAATCCGTGGGTAATGGCGATACGTTCGCCCTGACGCGTCAGCAGCGGCTGCGCTTTGCTCATTGCACTCACCTGTAATTTACGACCTGAGCATCATTGCCCAACAGGTCTGACCTGATCATCAGTGTTAACCAGGTGTTGCTAAGTCGCCAATAACAGAAGAAAAAAAGTGCGAGGAGTAACACGAAAAAGAGGCAACGCTGCCGAAAAAGCGGGTCGGCAGCGGCGGGATTAGCGTAAGCCGAGCTGGAAAATCAGGGTTTCGGCCTGGCAGGCAAAGGTGAAATCGACGTCCAGGCGCACGCCGTCTGCTTCGTCGGTAAAGCGCGAATGAATCTCGCACGGATCGGACTCAACCTGGCGCGCTTTGGCGCTCAGCTCGGCCAGCATTGCTTCAGCCGCCTGACGGTCAGCGAACACGCCTGACCAGCTGGCGCTGCAATCGGTATTGTCCATCACGGTGCCCACGTCAACGCAGCAGCAGGCTGCCGTTTCGTTCGCACTACAGTTTCTAATGGCATCAGTCATGTTTTTCTCCTGACGATAAATCAACACTATCGGATCATTTTCTGCTGCAAAGTGTACGCCGGATGCCACGTCGCGGCTATCTTCCGCCCGCTAAGTGACGAATATCACACTAAAATTTGATCCAAAACAAATTTGACTCGCTATGCTGGAGCAGAACCGCAAGGATTTTGTTAAGCAGATCTGATTTTATCGATCAAAGCAGAAATATTTTAAAAACAATATTGCAACAAATACACAGGTCGGACCTATACTCGTCGCACTGGTCTGATATGTGTCTGTATCGTCAGTCCCTACAATCCGCCGTCCTTTGTTACGCGACGTAACTACGTTTAATAATAATTTAGATGAGGTTGTGGTCATGAACCATAAGAACCTGTTTGCAAAGTCAGCTGTGGCAGCTGCAGTGGCGCTCGTCTCTTCTCACGTCTACGCCGCAGGCTTTCAACTTAACGAATTCTCAGCAATCGGCCTGGGCCGCGCCTATTCCGGTGAAGGCGCCATGGGTGATACCGCCGCCTCTGCCAGCCGTAACCCAGCCACTATGGCCCTGATGGACCGCCCTTCTTTCTCCATCGGTGCCGTCTATATCGACCCGGAAGTGGATATCAGCGGTAACAGCCCGACCGGCAACAGCCTCAACGCCAGCAATATTGCGCCAAACCAGTGGATCCCGAACATCCATTATGTGCATCCGATTAACGATCAGTGGTGGATTGGCGCCTCAGCCACCTCGAACTACGGTCTGGCCACCGAATTTAATAACGGTTACACCGCGGGCGGCTTTGGTGGCAAAACCGATCTGATGACCGGCAACTTCAACCTCAGCACCGCTTATCGGTTAAATGATAACTTCAGCTTCGGCGTCGGCTTTGACGCGGTGTACGCCAAAGCGAAAATTGAGCGCTACGCCGGTGAAGCCGGTGCCCGCGCCGGTCTGCCGGCCGATACCCAGGTCGCGCACCTGAAAGGTGACGAATGGGGCTACGGCTGGAACGCCGGTATCCTGTATGAAGTGGATAAAAACAACCGCTTCGGCTTCACCTATCGTTCCAAAGTGAAGATCGACTTCGACGGCGACTATAAGAGCAATATCCCGCGCGCCTTTAACGGCACGCCGCAGGCGATTGCGCTGGGTCTGCCGTATGGCACCAGCGGCGCCACCATTCCGGGTTCGCTGACGCTGAACCTGCCGGAAATGTGGGAAGTGTCCGGCTGGCATAAAGTGGCGCCACAGTGGGCGGTGCACTACAGCCTCGCCTATACCAGCTGGAGCCAGTTCCAGGAGCTGAAAGCCACCGGCAGCAACGGCCAGACGCTGTTCTATAAAGATGAAGGCTACCGTGATGCATATCGCATCGCGTTAGGTACCACCTACAACTACGACGATAACTGGACGTTCCGTACCGGTATCGCGTTTGATGACAGCCCGGTGCCGGCGGATAAACGCTCTATCTCGATTCCGGATCAGGATCGCCTGTGGCTGAGCGCCGGTGCGTCTTACGCCTTCACGCCGGACGCGTCGGTTGATGTCGGGGTTTCCTATATGCACGGTCAGCACGTGACGGTGAAAGAAGGTCCTTATACCTTTAATTCCGAAGGTAAGGCCTGGCTGTACGGCGCTAACTTTAACTACAAGTTCTGATAATCAGTGCAGCGGCCCATGCGGGTCGCCAGCTGAAAACAAAACGGCGACCTGTTGGTCGCCGTTGTCATTTACTGGGAGTCGATATCTTTTAAATCGTCCTGAATCGCGCTGGCGTTCGGGTTCTCCTCCGGCTTCAGCTTGCCGCCGCTGGCGAGGAAATCGTTACGCTGGAAATAGGCGTTGCGGATAAAGGCGTACGGATCCTGCTGCTGTCTGAGCAGGCCGTCGGAATCAAGCAGCTGCGCACGCGTTTCCACCCCTTCCAGCGTCCATTTACCGATCGACATCGGCCAGGTAAGCCAGCTCAGCACCGGATAAAGCGTATCGACGTAGTCGCCGCCATCCTGACGCACGGTAAAGCTGCCGTAACCTGGCAGCACCACGTACGGGCCGTAGCCAACGCCATAACGGCCCAGCGTGCTGCCAAAGTGGTGCGGCACTTCACGCGCCAGCTGGGGATTGGCTTTGCCGGCGACGTCGATGAAACCGCCGAGGCCGAGCACGGTATTCAGGAAGAAACGGGTAAAGTGAATGCCCGCCTGACGCGGCTCGCCGACCAGAATCGAGTTCACCATGCTGGCCGGTTCATCAAGGTTCCCGAGGAAGTTGCTCAGCCCGGTACGGGCCGGCACCGGCACGTAATCACGCCATGCAACCGCCACCGGGCGCACCACATAGGGATCCAGCACGTTGTAGTTGAAGTTAAACATCGTGCGGTTGAACCCTTCGAGCGGATCGCTGCGCTGCGCAGGCGTCGTCTCGTCGGCCGGTTTGGAACTGGCACATCCCACCAGCAGTAAACTGGCCAGCGCCAGGCCGGTCAGGCGATTATTCATTCTTCTCTCCCTGTGCAGATAAAAGGTGTATCGCTTCAGGGCTGCTGCTGATTGACCTCAACAGCCATCGGCTGGTGACCATCCCAGGGGGTGACCGCGCTTAAACCAAACCAGTCGCCGGACTGCGGATTAGCACTACCATCGCGCGAAATGCGCACCCTGACCTGCACCTGATGCTGCGCCGAAAGCAGGCGATCCGGCATCATGGCGTTGCTGTCATCCAGCGTAAGCGATAGCGGGAAGTGGCTGAGCGGTAAACGCTTTACAGCCACAGGCACCGGTGAAACACCGTCAGACACAGAAATATACAACACTCCGCCCGGCGGTAACATTTTTTCTGCCTCTGGCGTTAAGCTCACCGTCAATGCCAGCTGGCTATTTTGCTGTCCCGCGTCGGTTTTCGCTTGTTCAATGCTGCGCTCTATCATGGTAATGCGTCGATCGCCGGCCGGCAGCAGCTTCAGCATCACCTGCCACGCGCCAATCGCTTCGCCATACTGCTGCTGTTCAAAGGCATTGAACGCCAGCAGACTGAGGGTACGCACGTTGCTGTGGTCGCGCTTCAGCAGGTCTTTCAGCAGCATATTGGCCTGGCGGTTATCCTGCGGATCGCTGGAGCGCGTCAGCACTTCGGCATAATCCTGCTGCAGTTCAAGGTTGTCCGGCGCCAGCTGCAAAGCGTGCTCAAAGGCCTGGCTGGCATCGGTGGCGTTGTTCAGCACCATGCCGAGGCGACCCAGCATCGCCCAGTCATTGAGGTTTTGCGGATCATTTTGTAGCGAGGTGCGCAGGCCGAGCTGCAGACGCGCCAGCTCTTCCATGGTCAGCGGCTGCGCATTGGGATCCATCACCCGCGCGCGCAGCGCCGGGTACTCCTGCTGCACGCTCTGCCAGCCCGCCAGCTGGGCAAGGCCACCGGTTTTCAGATAAACGCCCACCGACACCAGCACCAGCACGATCACGCCCGGCAGCAGCACCCAGCGGCTGCTGTGATGCGCGCGTGACGCCGCGTCGCCCGGCACGTCGGTCAGCAGCGTTTGCTGCAGTTCGCGCACCATCTCCGGACGTTCACTGACCACGCCCTCGGCTTCATCATGCTCCAGCTCGCGCAGGCGCTGCTGATAAAAATCGGTGTTCAGGCGATCGCGATCGCCGCTGCTGGCCTGACGCTGCCGCCAGCCGGCACCGACAAACAGCGCCGTCGCCGCCGCCAGTAAAATAATCAGGGTAATCCAGAATCCAGTCATTACGGCTTCCCGTCACGCTTCAGAATCGCCGCAAGGCGCTGTTGTTCATCGTCATCCAGCTCGCTGCGCGCGTTACCGCGTCGGCTGCGCAGAATAATAATCAGCCCACCAAGCACCACAAACAGCGCCGGCCCAACCCACAGAATCAGCGTCGACGGCGTCACCGGCGGTTCATAAGTGACGAAGTTGCCATAACGCGCCACCATGTAATCAATGATTTGCTGGCGGCTCTGGCCCTGCTTCATCAGCTCATACACTTTCAGCCGCATGTCGGCGGCAATCATCGCGTTGGAGTCGGCAATACTGTTGTTCTGGCACTTCGGGCAGCGCAGCGATGCGGTGAGCTCGCGATACTGCTCCTCCTGCTGGACCGAATCGAACTGATAAGTATCGATCGCGGCCCACAGGCTGGTGCTCAGCAGCAGACCCGCGAGCAACATAAGCAGTTGCTTCATACGCCGGCCTCCTTGCTGTATTTCTGCCACAGCGGCTTCACCTCTTCATTCCACACCCGGTCGTTCATGTCGCCGGCGTGGCGGTAGCGGATAATGCCGTGGCCATCAATCAGGAAGGTCTCCGGCGCGCCGTAGACGCCGAGATCCAGACCGAGCATGCCGTCGCCGTCATACAGGCTCAGCGCATACGGATTGCCGAGCGTGTTAAGCCAGGTGACGGCTTTGCTGCGGTCGTCTTTGTAGTTGAGGCCAACCACGCGGATGCCCTGCTCCGCCAGTGTGTTGAGATATTGATGTTCGGCGCGGCAGGTCGGGCACCAGGTGGCCCAGACGTTCAGCAGCAGCGGTTTGCCATCGGTCAGCACCTGCTGGTTATAGATTTTGCCCGGCTGATCCAGCGCTTCGAGTTTAAACACCGGCACCGGTTTACCGATCAGCGCCGATTCGAGGCGCGTAGGATCGTCACCGCTGGCGTTGCGCGTCAGCTGCCACAGCAGCGCCGCCGCCAGCAGCAGAAACAGGACTAAAGGAATAAACAGTATCTTTTTATTCATGCCAGTTCCTCGCGCTGCGCTTTTTTGCGCGAGCGATAGCGCGGATCGAGCAGGCACAGCAGGCCGCCCACCGCCATAAACACGCCGCCGAACCAGATCCAGCGCACAAAGGGTTTGTAATAAATACGCACCGCCCAGGAACCGTCATCCAGCTCTTCGCCCAGCGCCGCGTAGAGATCGCGCGTGAAGCCGCCGCTGATCGCCGCTTCCGTCATCATGGTGCGCGCTGCGGTATAGAAGCGCTTCTCTGCATGCAGCACCGCTTCTGGCTTACCGTTGCGTGTGACATCGATAATCGCCACGCCACCACTATAGTTAGGGCCCTGCAGATTGTGCACGTCGCGGAAAATAAAGTGATAGTTGTGGATATCCACGCTGTCGCCGGCCTTCATGCGCACGTCACGCTCAACGCTGTATTGGGTGCTGAAGGCAATGCCCACCACCGTCACCGCCACGCCAAGATGGCCCAGCACCATGCCCCAGTGGCTGCGCGACAGATGGCGCAATCCCGCCAGAAAACGATGCCGATGGGTAGCGCGTTCGTGCAGCTCCATCAGCGTCAGCAGGATCACCCAGATGGCCATCAGCAGGCCAATCACCGTCATCGCTTCAATGCGATCCTGCAACAGCCACGGCAGCACGATCGACAGGATCAGCGTCACCAGCAGACCCACGCCGAGCCGCTTCCACAGCTTTTGCGGCTCATCGCGGCGCCAGCGCACCAGCGGCCCGATGCCGAGCATCAGCGCGAACGGTGCCATCAGCCAGGTGAACATGGTATTGAAGAACGGCTCGCCAACCGAAATGCTGCCCAGCCCGAGCTGTTTATGCACCAGCGGCAGCAGCGTACCGAGCAGTACCACCAGCATTGCGGCAATCAGCAGCACGTTGTTGCCGAGCAGGAAGGATTCGCGCGACCATGCTTCGCTCTGCACGCGGCTGCGCACCTGGCCCCCTTTCAGAGCGTACAGCAGCAGCGAACTGCCGATGACAATCACCAGGAAGGCGAGGATAAACATCCCGCGCGCCGGATCCGAGGCGAACGAGTGCACCGATACCAGCACGCCGGAACGCACCAGGAAGGTGCCCAGCAGGCTTAATGAGAACGCGGTAATCGCCAGCAGCACCGTCCATGACTTAAAGCTGCCGCGTTTTTCTGTCACCGCCAATGAGTGCATCAGCGCAGTACCGGCCAGCCACGGCATAAAGGACGCGTTTTCGACCGGATCCCAGAACCACCAGCCGCCCCAGCCGAGTTCGTAATACGCCCACGCGGAACCGAGCACGATACCAATAGTCAGAAATACCCATGCCGCGGTGGTCCACGGACGTGACCAGCGCGCCCAGGCGGTATCCAGCCGGCCCGCCATCAGCGACGCGATGGCAAAGGCAAACGCCACCGAGAAGCCAACATAGCCCATATAGAGCAGCGGCGGATGGAAGATCAGCCCGATATCCTGCAGCATCGGGTTGAGGTCGCGCCCATCAATCGGAAAGTTCGGCAGCGTGCGGGTAAAAGGATTCGAGGTGAGGATGATGAACAACAGGAAGCCGAGGTTGATCATCCCCATCACCGCCAGCACGCGCGCCAGCGCATCCTGCGGCATGCCGCGGCTGAAAATCGCCACCGCTAATGTCCAGGTGCTGAGCAGCAGTACCCATAGCAGCAGCGATCCTTCATGCGCACCCCAGGTGGCGGCGATGCGGTAATACACCGGCAGCAGCGAATTGGAGTTGGTGGCAACGTAGCCGACGGTAAAATCGTTGACCACAAACGCGTGCACCAGCACGAGGAACGCGGCGGCGATGCACAGGAACATGCCCCAGGTGAGCGGACGCGCCAGCGCCATCAGCCGGCCATCCTGACGCGCCGCGCCCCACAGCGGATAAATACTCAATAACAGCGCTAAGCCCAGCGCCAGACACAGCAGAAAGCTGCCAATTTCCGGCATCATGATTGCGTACCCGCCTGCTGATAGGCCGCTGCCGGTCCGTTATGATTCTTCTTCATTGCGTCCTGAATTTCCGGCGGCGTGTACTTCTCATCGTGCTTCGCCAGCACCTCTTTGGCGTTGACCAGGTTGCCGTCTTCCAGCACGCCCTGCGCCACCACGCCCTGCCCTTCGCGGAACAGATCCGGCAAAATGCCTTCGTAGCTGACGCTGACCACGCCGTTGGCATCATACAGTTTGAACGACACCGCCAGCGTTTTCGGATCGCGTTTGACGCTACCGGGCATCACCATGCCGCCGACGCGCAGGCGCTGTCCGGCCTCCGGCTTCTGGTGATCCTCACCTTTGCCGTACAGAATTTCACTCGGGGTGTAGAACAGGTCGATGTTGGAACGCAGCGCGTACATCACCAGCGACGTGGCAAGGCCTAAGCCCACCAGCACCGCCACCACCACATACAGACGGTTACGACGACGGATATTCACACGGACTCTCCTGCTGCTTCACTGGCAGCTTGTTTAGCTTTTGCCGCGCGGATGCGGCGCTCGCGGGACTGACGCTGGCGAATCTCTGCCAGCAGGCGGCGACGGAACAACACGGTGTGCAGCACCAGACCGATCAGTGGAATCAGCGTAAAACACACGGCCAGCCAGACGTAAAAGGCATAACCGCCCATGGCGAAAAACTCGCTCCACGATGAGAAGGCAGGCGTCATGCTTTGCGTCCTCCCTGCGCCACGTCAATCGCCCACGGGCGGTGGCGCTCGGTAAACAGAATCAGATTGCGCAGACGCATCAGGGTGAGCGCACCAAACACCAGCAGATAGCCGAGAATCGACCAGCGCAGCGGCGTGCGCATGCTGGGATCGATCGCCTGTTGCAGAATGCCCGACGAGCCCTGATGCAGCGTGTTCCACCACTGCACGGAGAAGTGAATAATCGGCAGGTTAACCACGCCGACCAGAATCAGGATGCCGGCCGCGCGTCCGGCGGTGCGGCGATCGTCGAAAGAGTGATAGAGCGCAATCACGCCCATATAGAGGAACAGCAGCACCAGTTCAGAAGTCAGACGCGCGTCCCAAATCCACCAGGTGCCCCACATCGGCTTGCCCCACGCCGAGCCGGTCACCAGTGCGATAAAGGTAAATACTGCCCCCACTGGCGCCATCGCCGCAGCCGCCAGATCGGCCATTTTCATCTGCCACACCAGACCGATGAAGGCGGCGATGGCCATCGAGGCATAGACGCCCATCGACCACATCGCCGCCGGCACGTGAATGTACATGATACGGAAGCTGTTTCCCTGCTGATAATCCGCCGGCGCAAAGCCGAATCCCCAAATCCAGCCGAGCAGCAGCGCACCGACGCCCAGGATTGCGAACCAGGGAATCAAGCGACCGCATAGCTGGTAAAGCCGCTCAGGCTTTGCCCACTGGTGTAACCATTTCCACATTGACATTGCTCACACTAAATAAGAATTCGGATAGCGGCCTCTCTGCCGGAGGCCCGCCTTAATGCAGACTGATGCGCAGCGCGGCAGCGGTCGCAAACGGCGACAGCGTGGCGCTGACCGCCAGCATGGCGCCGAGAATCGCCAGATAACCGCCGATCGGTAACCCCTGACCGGCCGCATCAATCGCCGCGCTGGCAAAAATCAGTACCGGTATCGACAGCGGCAACACCAGTAAACTCAGCAATACGCCGCCGCGCCGCAGCCCGACGGTCAGGCCGGTGCCAATCGCACCGAGAAAACTCAGGGTTGGCGTGCCGATCAGCAGCGTTAACGCCATTGCCCGCCAGCCAGCAAAATTCAGCGACAGCAGCAGCGCCGCCAGCGGCGAGAGTAAAATCAGCGGCAGCCCGGTAATCAGCCAGTGCGCAATCACTTTGCCCAGCACGGTGATCGGCAGCGGCGTCGGCAGCAACAGCAACTGCTCCAGCGATCCATCAAGAAAGTCGTCGCGAAACAGCCGCTCCAGCGCCAGCAGCGATGCCAGCAGCGCGGCTACCCAGGCGACGCCAGGTGCGATGCGCGCCAGCTGCTGCGGTTCTGGGCCAATGCCTAACGGGAACAGCGTAATCACGATCAGAAAAAACCACAGCGGATTAACCACTTCCGCGCCGCTGCGAAAGGCAATCTTTAACTCACGCTGAATAACCCGGCCAAGCATCACGCCCACTCCGATGTAAGACGAATTTTGCGCACGCGCGCCTGGCTGTCCGGCAGGTCCTGATGGGTCGTCAGAATCACCACGCCACCGTTATCGGCATGATCGGCGAAGCGCGCCATTAATTTTTCCACGCCGTGTTTGTCGATGGCGGTCAGCGGCTCATCCAGAATCCACACAGGAGCCGGGCTGAGCCACAGTCGCGCAAGCGCCACGCGCCGCTGCTGCCCGGCAGAAAGCTGAGCCACCGGCACCTCTTCATAGCCCAGCAGATTGACCTGCTCCAGCGCGTCATACAGCGTGTCTTCGCTGCGATCGCCGTGCCGGAAATGCAGATTCTCCCGCGGCGACAGCACCGATTTCACGCCCGGATGATGGCCGAGATACAGCAGGTTTTGCTGCCATATTTCGCGCTGCCGGCGGATGGACTGCTGCTGCCAGCGTACTTCACCCTGCTCTGGCCGGCTTAACCCGGCCAGCAGTCGCAACAGTGAAGTTTTGCCTGCGCCGTTGGGCCCTTCGATTTGCACCACATCGCCCGCCTGCACCTGAAAACTCAGTCCGTGAAACAGGGTTCGCTCATCGCGAACGCAGGCGAGATTAATCACTTCGAGCATAGAAGGGAGATTCATAGCAATAAATGAGGCGGGAATAATACCACACTCAAACCAGGGGCCGAAGTCTGTGCGCAAGCTCCCCCTTCCCCCAAATGGGGTATTCATGCGCATCAGATCAAGAAAGCGCTCAAAAAACCACCTTTGCTAATCTCTTGTTACTCTTAATTTGAATCTTTGTAACATTTCGCCCTTGCTAAAAGCGTCTACGCTTATTACGCACTGGCATTATCACCGGGAGAAAAAATGAAGCCATCGCCATCAAATAACACGCATGACAATGACGTGGACAGTGAAGAAAAAGAACAGGGAACGGATATCGAAGTGGACGAAGACGCCCTGCCCTCGCGGGCTGCGGCGATCCATGAAGAGATTCGGCAGGACGGTGAAAAGGAGCTGGAGCGCGACGGTATGGCGCTGCTGTGGTCAGCGATTGCCGCCGGCTTATCGATGGGTGCCTCGCTGATGGCGAAAGGCATTTTCCAGGTGCACCTCGCGGGCGTGCCCGGCGCCTATCTGCTTGAGAATCTCGGCTACACCTTTGGTTTTGTCATCGTGATTATGGCGCGCCAGCAGCTGTTTACCGAGAACACCGTTACCGCCGTACTGCCGGTGATGCATAAACCCACCGGCGGCAATTTTATGCTGCTGCTGCGGCTGTGGAGCGTGGTGCTGATCGGTAACTTAATCGGAACCGCGCTGGGTGCGCTGGCGTTTAATCATATGCCAATTTTCGATGACGCCACGCGTCAGGCCTTCACCGCCATCAGCGAAAAAGTGATGGAGCATACGCCGGGCGAAATGTTTGCCAACGCGGTGATTTCGGGGTGGATCATCGCCACCATGGTGTGGATGTTTCCTTATGCTGGCGGCGCCAAAATTGTGGTGATTGTGATGATGACCTGGCTGGTGGCGCTGGGCGATCTGGCACACATTGTGGTCGGATCGGTTGAAGTGCTGTATCTGGTGTTTGCTGGCACGCTGCCGTGGCAGGAGTTTTTGTGGCCGTTTGCACTGCCCACCCTGCTGGGTAACATCACCGGCGGTACGCTGATTTTTGCCCTGATCAGTCACGCGCAGATCCGTAACGACATGAGCGAAGCGGCCAAAGCCAAAGCGCGAGCCGAACAGAAGCGTAAAGAGAGGCAGGAAAAGCAGAAAGATCAGGAAAAAGCGTGATCGCCACCGCCTGATTGCTGACACTTTGAGCAAACAGGCGGCCCACGGTTAAAATCCCCTGCACGGTGCGCTATACTGCGCGCCGCACGTCTCCTTAGTTAAATGGATATAACGAGCCCCTCCTAAGGGCTAGTTGCAGGTTCGATTCCTGCAGGGGACACCATAACGACCCGAACCCGCCTCAACCCACCCGAACAAATACCCATAAAAACATAACGTTAACCCTTTTCAGCCCGAACCAAAATGAACCAAACTGCGTTGACTACACCGCTTCTTTGCGGGCATATTGTGGGCACAATTAAAAATAACCCGGAATTATGCCCACATGCTGACGGTCAGGCAGATCGACGCCGCCAAACCCAGAGAGAAGTCCTATCGTCTGTCCGACGCAGGCGGTCTGTTTCTGTTTGTCCCGCCTACCGGGAAGAAGGTATGGCGGCTCCGCTACCGCTTTGACGGTAAAGAGAAAACGCTGGTTATTGGTCCCTGGCCACACATATCCCTGGCCGAAGCACGCGCACGCCAGGCGGAAGCGAAAATGACCCTGCTTTCCGGCGTCGATCCGGCCCGGCAAAAACAGGCGCTGAAGCAAAAGGAACCGATGCCGGATACCCTGACTTTTGAGGGCATTTTCAGGGAGTGGTATGCCCACAAATCTCAGGTGTGGTCAGCGGGGTATGCCGACGAGTTGTACGGGATGTTCACAACCGACATCCTGCCGCTCATCGGCCATCTCCGGATGGATGAGATCGAGCCAACGCTGCTTTTGAAAGTGATACGACGCTACGAAGACAGAGGCGCTCTGGAGCGGGCAAGCAAAGCCAGAAGACGGTGCGGTGAAGTGTTCCGCTATGCGATCGTAACCGGCCGTGCGCGCTACAATCCGGCCCCGGACCTTATCGGAGCGCAGCAGAGCTACCAGAAAAAGAATTTCCCCTTTCTCACCATGGATCGTATCCAGGCGTTTCACCGTGCTCTTGACAGCTATTCCGGCAGCGTCATTGTAAAAAATGCGGCGCTTGTCCTGCATTACACGGCCCTGAGAACGAAGGAGGTGCGGTTTCTCAGATGGGAAAATGTCGATTTTGAAAGCCGCCTCATCACTGTTGATGCAGAGATCATGAAAAGCCGGCGCATTCATATTGTACCGATGTCAGATCAGGTGCATGCGCTGATGTCACTGACGAAGAAGCTCACTGAACGTCACACCCTGTGTTTCCCGGGCAGAAGCGATCCGAAAAAGCCCATTTGTGAAAACGCCATTCTGGGCCTCATCCGACGGCTCGGCTATGAGGGTCAGACGACCGGACACGGGTTCCGGCACCAGTTCAGTACCGTCATGAATGAGCTTCACTGGAACAGTGACGCCATAGAGGCGCAGCTTGCCCACGTTAATTCTCAGGGAACGCGCGGGGTATATAACCACGCGCAATACCTTAATAACCGCTATGAAATGATGCAGCGATGGGCTGACTGGCTGGATGGAAGAGAGTAACACTCAGATTATCGGCCGGTTATCCTCCCGCGCTGATATCACTCCCCACGTCTGCACGCCGATGATCGTTATCTCTTCCAGCGCCTCCCCCTCAAACGTTTCTCCGTCTTCGCAGGCGATGTAATTGCGTCCCAGCATGCCAGGCTGGCAGATGCCGAAAGCCACAAAGTAGATTGTGTCACCCACCTTTGGCCGAACCGACCTGTCGATTATCGCCACGCCATCACACGTTGGAATGTGAAGCGTTTCAGACGGCCGCGAAGTGATCAGCACCGGACCACCGGCAGGTCGGAAACTTTTGTGGTATAGGCCGGCGAAAGCATCTCGCGCTTCATCGCCCATGTGTTCTGTATACCCTGCCCTGCGAACCATAGATTCCCCTTCCCGCTCAGGTTGAGACCATCCATCACGCGCATCAGCGCCTCGCTGTTGGCCTGTGGTTTGTTTTCATCAAACAGATTCAGCTGCGACACGCCTTCGCTGTAAAAATCGCCCAGCATCACGCCAGCCTTCATATAGCGGTGTCCTTCAAGCCAGATGCGATCGAGCGCTTCAATGGCCACCCGGATGATGTCGCGCGTGTCGTTGGTCGGCGTGAGCACCTTGCCTGTCGACTGGTTGCCATAGAAGACTTCGCCCACGGCATGAGGACTGGTCCGGACGAACACGGCTATCTGCGAGCAATACTGGCGCTCTCCGCGCAGCTTGCCTGCAGCGCGCGCGGCGAAGGTGCATATGGCTTCACGCATGTCGTCGTATTTGGTGATCCGGGAGCCGAATGAACGGGAGCAGACGATTTGCTGTTTGGTTGGCGCGAACTCTTCCAGTTGCAGGCATGGCTCACCGCGCAGCTCTCTGACGGTTCGCTCCAGCACAACGTTGAAGTGTTTGCGGATGGTGTAGGTGCTTTGCTCTGACAGGTCTTTCGCGGTCATGATGCCCATGGTGTTGAGCTTCCTGCTGATGCGCCGGCCAACGCCCCAGACATCCTCAACCGGTACCAGCGCCATAAGCTTGCGCTGACGGTCGATATTCGACAGGTCCAGCACGCCGCCGGTCTTCGTCCACTTCTTGGCGGCATGGTTAGCCAGTTTGGCGAGTGTTTTGGTCTGCGCTATCCCTACGCCTACGGTCAGGTGCGTTTCCTGCTTAACGCGCGCCCGGACAGCGCGGCCAAATTCCTCAAGCGGGTGGTTGCGCTGCATGCCGTCCAGGCACATAAACGCTTCGTCGATGGAGTAGATTTCCACGGCCGGCGCCATGCTCTCCAGCGTGCTCATCACGCGGTTGCTCATGTCGGCGTATAACGCGTAGTTAGAGCTGAATACCTGCACCTTGTGCCGGCGAAATTCATCCTTCAGCTTGAAGTACGGCGCGCCCATGGGGATTTGCAGCGCTTTGGCCTCTGCCGAACGGGCAATGACACATCCGTCATTGTTGCTCAGCACCACTACCGGCTTTCCCCGCAGATCGGGCCTGAATACTGTTTCGCAACTCGCATAGAACGAGTTCACATCGACCAGGGCAAACATCACACACCGCCATTGGGATTGAACACCTGAAACAGGCGCTCTTCACCGTCGGTTTTGGTGATGTCGCGGAACGTTGTGGTGTGCATCTCAATCCACTTATTGGCCGCCCGCAGCGTGTAATGCCAGTTCAGACGGTCAAGTTCTCTGATGAAGTCGAGTGTGCTGATGGTGTAGCGGCCGGCAGCGTCGCGTTTCACCGCCTGCCGGAAAGCAATCATGATTTCGTAGTCGCGTGGCATGGTCATTTACCTCCGTGATAAACACTGTATGGATAAACAGTAATATCGATCGGTAGAACTGATCAAGCTGCTGCGGTTGGGGTTTTTGTAAAGCCATTGGCGGGCATAGATATTTTTTCTCTCCTGCAGGCCAGGATTCTGCACCCTTTATACCCGTAAGGTGCTCAATCCAGAGCAAAAGATAAATTATTATCTATTCTCTTACAGACACTGCATGGTGGCGAAGCCAGCACGACTGGCATTCTGGGATTTCCCTTCCCTTTGTTCAGCGACATATCAGCGCCTGCCGGCCCTGTTCCTGTGCAGACACTCACCTCCCACGGCCTACTGTCCTGAAAACTTTTTCGTCAGACCTCTGACCAGCAGCGGATGGCAGCCCCAACGCCTGGAATTTTGCTGAGGATTTTTTAGTATTGGCCTGTGACCATCTGTGAAGGCAGATGCTCTGTCATACCCGTATTGAAGCAATGTTGGCTATCCCCCGGATACCTGCTGGGTCCGGGGCTTTTTTTACTTCTGATATCAGGTAAACCGTTTTGACGCCTTTCGCTGGCCGGCTTTTACTGACTGCGGCCCCATAACGTGCTCATTTTTGCGCCCGCATCGTTAATCTATATCTATTCTGACCCAACCCTGTAGTGTGGATGAGCCCGCCTGACTGGCATTCTGGATTACCCTTCCCTTTGAGCGAATTGATGCCTGTGTAACGCAGGCTTTTTTCGTCCTGACTCAGGCGACCGGCCGGCTTTATCGCATTTCACCCATACTTAAATCCTATAATTACAAAATCTTAACGGAAAGTTTTCATGCATGGATTATGATGAACGTGTAACACAGCAATGCTGCTGCGTTCGAGAGTAGTTTCCCTTTATTCCTCAGCCAGGTATGGCTGGATTAAGCTGCTCAACGAGACTAAGCCAACACCAGAGAGGTCTGGCTCGGACCTGATGCCGCCCGACGATCCGTTCGGGCTTTTTTTTACCTGTCGCCACGCATTTCAGACGGCAACATCTCCCCTGCTGCGGATATCCTGCCGCCCGACAGCAGGCATGCGCCGCCCGCGCTGAAGAGCGTACGCTACCAGTTCACAGCCGATGATTATCGCTCAGCGCCCGTGACAAATTGCCGGCCGGCCCGGTAAGCGGTAAACCTTGGTACCTCGCCGGGCGGGGCCTTACAGACAACACCTCCACGACGCCCACTATTACCAATGACCATGATAATCTCATGTACACGCGAACGGCCGATCGCTGGCAAGCGGATGCCATTTAATTTGTAACTCATACCAGGTGATTTACCTTTATTTCCGGTATCAGCGTAAGCAAGCACATGATCTTCATAAAAGGCAGGTTTTGTATGATGCCGGACGATCAACTTAAACTCCTGCCGGTTTTTTATGCACTCTGCGGTCAGCGTCAGATTTGATTCAAAGATGCGATCAAAGGTCTCGCCAGCAATTTTGAACAAAACATGTTCTCCCGCTTTGTCTGACCAGCTGAAGACCCCCTTCGGCAAGGTTACGCCACCGGACTGAACATTATATATATCTCCAGTAATCTGTTTCGCATCCAGCACACCCTCGATGGTGCAGCTGTCTCTGATACGAACCTTCTCAAGCTCGCCTGCGGTCGCCCGCAGGGTACCGCTGATATCAGCCTGCTTTGCTGCCAGCTTCCCGTCGGGCGTCAGGCTGAATGAAGGCGGTGACCCACCGCTGGTCAGACTGACAGCACGCAGATGCTTAATGAGTGCTTCCCGGAAGTAAATATCGTTGTGCTCAATGACCAGTGCAGGCACGGCATTCCCGTTTGCCGGATTGACGAAAGCCACGCGATCGGCAGCCATCAGGATTTGGCTTTGCATCCCCTCCGGTTTTTCCTCGATCCCCATGCCGAAGCCGGTCATACAATACTGGCCGTTTTTCATCTGCTCCAGTCTGACCGACCACTGCGAGTTCAGCCGCCCTTCCGTGTCCTTCCAGCTTTTCTCAATTTTTCCGATGCTTGCTGCACCTTCTGACAGCTGCGTCATTGTTTTCAGCAGGCTCTGGTCAAGATGCGTGTCGCTGATTTTTCCTTTATAAAACGCCAGATAATCGTCCGCTTTGTCGCTCGGACTGGCGGACTGTTCGGTGAAAGCAGATTTGCCCAGCGCGTTCACGCTACGGATATAGAAATGGTGAACATTGCCCGGCATAAGGCCGTCTTTTATCCAGCAGCGTCCTTCTCCAAGATACTGCGCCTGGGATTCGGCCTGTTGCGCGTCAGCGAGCCGGGTTCCGGAATACCAGAATTCATAACGCAGCGTGGCGTCATAAATCGCCTGATGCGGCACCAGCGAGACCTGAAAGTAGCCCGGCGTCACGTCGATGGAGACGGGTGGCTCGGGCGCGGCAATGGTGATGCCGGTCGAGGCTGGATCACCTTTCTGCCCGGCATCACCGATCGCGGTGACGGTTAACGTGTAGCGGCCGGCATCCGGCAGCGTGAAAAGACATTCCGGGCGTTCGGTTGCACAGCGGAAAACCAGAAGACCTGAGGCGCGCTCGCCGCGCGTCACGCGTACGTCAAAGCGCACGCTGCCGGTTGTCTGCAGGATTTCCCACAGTGCTGTGGCCTGAATATGGCCGGATGACACGTCCACACTTGTTCGAAGATGCCGGACAGCAGGCGGCAACATTCCGTGCACGCTGGTGGGGGCAGCCGAAAAGGATTTGCCGTCATCCACCCGCGCCTGCTTTTCCGGACAGTGCTGCAGCGCCGTTACCGCATATCCCCCGTTTTCGCTTTCCCGAATGGCCACGCAGCGGAACAGTCGCTTGCGCAGTGCGGGCTGTTTAAGCCCCCACACGCTTCCGGGGGCCACGCTGAGCGATGTCATCCCCTTGGGTAACGCATCCACCTGCACACAGTCGTGTTCAGTACGCCCGTGCACGTTGACAGTAAAAGGCTCGCCAGACTCGCTGATCAGATTAAGCGTTGCACCGCCCTCGCCTGAAAGTGATACGGGCCGGTCAAGACGGATGGTTTTCGTTTCCGGTACCACATCCACAATACGGCCGCCGACCGTGGTGCCGGCATAGTCGTTATCGCAGATTTCGAAGATGTCGCCAGGAATATGGCGCAGCCCTTCTGCGCCCACGCAAAAATCGGCGGTCTGGGTTTCCAGCAGCTCCGTCTGGATGATCCATAACCCGGTCCGGTGTGCCTGCCCGCGGCTGGTACACCCAAAGGCATCTATCTTCAGCAGGTTGCGTCCGTAACGCTTTATGGCCGCACTGTCTTCCACCAGCTCAACCGACGGCTGCCAGTTGTTATGGGGATCGATAAAACGCACTTCTACGGCGTTATGGCGGTCTTTCAGCGCGCTGAAGCTGTAATGGAACTGGCCGCCCGCCACGCTGGCATTGGTGTAGGTCCAGACAACATCTGAAGGGGCATCCTGAATAAACGTCAGGCGCTGACCGTTCCAGACGGGCATGCAGCGCATCATGGCACAGAAATCACTGATGACATCCCAGGCCTTTCTTTGCTGCGTCAGCCACGCGTTACACCGGATGCGCGGTTCCTTTCCGCCATATCCATCGTTCACGCTTCCATCACAGTATTGTGCGATGTTGTAAAGCGCCCACTTATCAACGTCCGCC
The DNA here is from genome assembly GCF_004916815.1 of Pantoea sp. R102. Taxonomy (NCBI): domain Bacteria; kingdom Pseudomonadati; phylum Pseudomonadota; class Gammaproteobacteria; order Enterobacterales; family Erwiniaceae; genus Pantoea; species Pantoea sp. R102. The sequence continues at coordinate 79,518 of NZ_SDFT01000041.1, read as the reverse complement.
ATTCCCATACGCTGACCGAGGCCATAGCGCGGATGCGTCAGTAAGTCATAGAGGCACCAGGCTGGGTTATCTGACCAGGCTACAATGAAGTCCCCATTCCACGCTTCTTTTCCATAGCTGCGCGTTACGGGGTCATAATTATTCGGCACCCTGACCAGGCGTCCCCGCATCAGGTAATTGCGGTCCGCCCGCTGGTTGCCTGACTTGTCAGAGTCAATCTTCAGCCCCACGACGGCCGTATTGGGATAGCATTGACGGGCATCCGTGATTTCGCTGTATGAGGCCCAGAATGTCTTATTTAGCAGGCGAGTGTCTTTACTGTCCGGCGTAACGCGCGTTACGCAAACGTCAAAGGGCGCAGGGGGCAGTTCTTCGAGCACGACCGAGAACGCAAACGGTTCGTGCGTGCACCCTTTCACAGTGATCTCCTTTTCCGTTTTGGAGCCATGAGGATGCCGGATAAGGATCTTCAGGGTCACTGATGCATTACGCGTTTCTCCTTTCTTGTTGACCGAGAAGAGCTGGCGAACGCCCAGCGTCAGGCGAAGCCGGTTAATGTCTTTTCCCTCCACCGTGCGCGTAACGGGGTTGAGTGCGGTCACGTCAGCATTGATCAGCGTTTCCCGGGCCGAGGCCTCAAATCCGCCCAGCGGCCGCTGATCCGCTGATCCGGCATGAAAACGCATGCTGACGCCGGGGATATTGACCCGGCCATCCGGTCCCAGAACAGGTGTGCCGTTAACCAGTACGCTTCTGATGCCACTGACAGGACCGGCAATGGGGCCCTCACTGATCACATCAATAACACTCAGGACCTGAGATGATCGGAGATTATCGGGTCTGTCGTGCGGCGTTTTTTCGTGACGATGAAAAATGCTCATAACGACTCTCTTGTGAAATAAAAAACCCGCCGAAGCGGGTTTATTTGATAACTGTGAGCCAGCTAATTACGCGACGACCACCTTCATACCGAGTATTTTCGACAATCTGGCCAGGCCTTTCGCTGTAACAAGCACCTGCTCAATAATTTTCTCACTGCCATCCGGCCGTTCTATTACGATAACTTTATGCTCCAGCACGCCCGCCTGAATGCGGTCCTGATACGCCAGCCAGGCTTTTCCGCCAGGGCGGCGGTATATCCAGTGATTTTCAGACAACATTTTGAAAAGCGATTTCGGCTGAATCTGCAGGTGTTTGGCAGTGTCAGTAATGCACATGCTGCCGTGGGCTTTTGCGATGCGGTCAAGCGCCTCAACATCAGGTTTCATCTCTTCAACCCTGTGCTCAAGCGCGATGACTTTTTCACTGTACGACAGCAAAGTGCCACGAAGAAACGCGGCATCATTCAGCGCAGCCATGGGATCAAACTCCGGCTGACTCATTGCCTCCAGTTTGTCGACCAGTGAGCGACGAACCGCTTTTGACTCACGGGCAGCCACGCGAAGCGCCTGCTTGATGGACATGGTAATTACATCAATATCTGCGCCGTTTTTTCGACCTACACTTTTTGTGTAGGTCTCTCCATCCAGTTCATCAATCACTTTTTCGATGAATTTATTGTTGCGAACAGCCGGTTCGCCACACGTTTTCCTTGCGCCATTTACCATCTCAAGCAAAGACTGGCTGTTGATGGTTTTCTCCGTGACAACGGATCCGCGTACTGTTAAATTATCTGTTAGCATCGATTGATCCTTGGTCGTTTTAATTGATGTAGACCGCCAGCGCCAACTGGCGGTTTTTTCTTTTGCGCTGTTCTAAGCGCCAAACAATGATGCGTACTTCCCTAACCTCAGCTTGTCCAGTATCCGCCAGTCGCGGTCAGCCTCCCCTGAAATATCAATATGCAACGTTTCGCGCTCGAGCATGGCGCGGGCATTGTTGAGGGTATCAACGTACAGATGCGGCATCGCGCTGAATTCAGCGGCAAGTCTGTGTTCAGCCACTCTGAGCAGCGGCGCAATATCTGCAATATTCCCCAGCATGTTCACTGAATGACTCCATAGCAGGCAGAGAGTGCGCAGCTCCTCATCCTTGAACTGTCTGGATGGAACCTGTTTCATTTCCTGTTGCTCCAGAATATCCAGCACCCAGCGGCGGAACTCTTTAGCTACCGGCGTGCGAGCGAAAATAGCCAGCAAATGAGCGCCACGAAGCGAGAAAATACGCACCTTTTTGCGGTAATTTCCTGAGGTCACTGATTCAATGACCTGAGTCATACCGCTGGTGAACTCGTCAGAGTTTTGATTGAAAAGGTTAGTGATCGATTTGCCGCTTCTGTACTGAAGAGCCGCAGCAATGTCTAATGAAGTGAGCCAGATACCACTCAAGTTAGCCACCGGTACGATAGCGTTGCCCTGGAAGTTAAATTCTGATTTAGTTAGAGTGTTCATATCGTAAATTCCTTGCTGGGGATTTTCGGTTAAAGGAGCCCGACGGTCTGACCACCGTTGGGCTTCTATCATTTTGGGCACTTAATGCCCTGTCTCTCTGCATATTGCATAATTGCCCTTACCGACTCCTTGCTAAAAGAACGATCTTCCTTTTTCGCCTACTCCTCCATTGCTCGCTCAAACCGCTTAGGTGTGCACAGCTTTTTACTTTCATAAATCCTCCACTGCATGAGGTATGCATACATATTATTTTGGTACGCATTGCTAGTCAATGGGTACGCACATACTATTTACTCATAGCGCAGCGCCCGCATCTTTGGCGAAGGATTGAACATGTCAGAACGAAGATACAGACACCCTCAGGTAAACCTACGGTTGCCCGATGAATTAAAGGAACAAATTGCAGAACTTGCCGCTAAGCATGGTCGATCAATGAACGCAGAGATGGTCGAGGCAATTTCTTTTTACATTCGCATCAGTAATGATGTTGCTCAAGATCCAGCTGTTCTGGAGAGGGAGCAAATCACATTACAAACGGAAGATGTGAAGAAGCTAATGAACAACATAAAAAATAGCGTGATTGAGCACTTACTTGAGAGATATGACCTAACGCCAAAGTCTCCAAGCGTTAAAAAAAAATCCTGACATGACACTTATCAGTATCTTATGCAGGATAAAAAACACATAAAAGTGGGCAACATTTAGTGCCCGATAACAATGACTTTGCCTTCTCCGCTCATATCCCGGGTGGCAATTTCCTGAGATATCACGCGAGACCCCACCCGCATTTCTCCATACAGGACCGGTACCGGCGCGCCCTGTGCTGTCATGTTATCTGTGCCTGAAAACCAGGTACTTTTGTCATTCATGGCCGATGCGCCCGCCGGTCGGGGTGCCAGCAGCTGAGCGGCCCCGCCCAGCATCAGGCTGGCCCCCAGCGAAAAAGCCGCTCCGCTCAGCGAAAGGGTTGTCGCGCCTACCGTCCAGGCAAACGCATTCAGGCCTGGAATAAATGACGCCGCAATGAGCGCAGCGCCTGCAAAAAGCTGAAGCAGGCCGCGACGGGAAGCGCCCTGCAGCCGGGGTACCAGATGAATCACTGCGCCATCCGGAAGCCTTTCGTGCAGGCGGGCATGGAGCGTGTCAGCATCTGCATCGCTGCCGGCAATACGCACCTGATAAAGTCCTTCGCTGAACAGGCGTCTGAACTCACCGGACTGCATCACCAGTGCATGCAGCGCTTCTGCAGCGGTTGACACATGCAGATCAATGCGCCTGCCAGACCTGGCCAGACTGCCGTAGAGGCATACCCTTACTGGCCGCGTCCTTTCGAAGGGATATTCAGCGGGATGCATTTTCATCTCCAAAACAATAGATGTTGTTACCGCAGACCAGCCACCAGCTGCAGGCACTGTGCCTCATCGCGGCGCTGTCCGCAGGACTCAGTTCAGGTGGCCCGTGTGGATGGCTGTGAACCAGCGCGATGATCGTGCCGGCAGCAGAAATGCTCAGATACTCTTCAGGCGTAATCAGAAAATGCCGGCTGGGCTCCGGGGATGCGTTAGCGCAGGGGCGGTACTGGCAGCCGTCCGGTGTCAGGATGACCAGACCGCAACACTCCTGTGGATGACACGCCCGGGCGTGAGCGAAGATAGCCTCTGACAGGTGCCCGACGGAGGCTGCATTTTGTGTCGATATCATTCTGTAGAGTAAGCGTTCAGTGAGAGAAAACCGCCAAAGCGCCCGATATTATTTCGTTGCCGGCAACCTGCCGCACAGTTACCACAGTGATCAGGCGTGTCATTGCTTGTGGATTGCACAGGCTTGTGTTTATCACGTGGCCGGGTATACCCACAGTCTTTTGACAAATATTCCCACGGGCAAAGGTCGGCCAGCATGATGCGCCCGGGACATACCAGGCCGTCGGTTTCCGTCGGCACGGCCAGAATGAACCGGGCCGTCAGGGAGGTAAGTTCAGCGAGTTGCTCAATGATATACCGGCTGACCACTTCCTGCTGCGGATCGGCCCAGGGATTGCCGAGCCTGAAATTCCCGGCGTCCAGAAAACGCGCGCAGACGACACGACGTATGACGGTTGCCCCCACCAGGCTCTGATGCGCTTCAGCCAGGCCGGTCACGATCCCATACAGATTCGACACCACGAGTGACGGCCGTGCAGCCGCTCCCCTGCCGTTCATACTGCTCTCTTCGATTCTGACGGGATAAGGACGGTAGCGCCGCTTTTGCCAGAGAACGGCTTTGCCACATTCGTTCTGCTCGTTGCAGAAAAAATAGCGTCTGCCGCCTGTCGCAGTCAGATCGGCTTCCCACAGATCGATCCGGGCAGAAGGCGCTGTCCGAATCAGTTCGCTCAGAGTCTGAGAAGGAAGGGTATTCATCGCTGTTACCTCATGCCGGAACCTGTTCAAATTCGCCGGTTAATTCCGTACGCGTTGCCAGCCTTACGATTGACCAGCTCCTGCAGACAAAGATGCCGGTTGCCGGCTGGCCGGGAGGTTGCCATTGAAAAGCCTGGGTTCCCTTGTGCCGGGTAAGAAAACCCTCCACCGCCTGCATAGCGGTGTGAGGACCTGACAACATAATGGTGTAGCGGCTTTGTATCGCATTCAGGCCCTCTGCGCGCCGCTGCTCATACCCATCACCAAAACGGATGGTCTGTACACGCGGCTCACGCGCTGCACGCATGCCCGGCCTGACCTTCCAGCCAAATGTTTCCATCACGCACGGCCTCCGCTCATCATGCCGCCGTCACGCTGCTGCTGCAGGAAGAAATCCTTCGCGCCCTGACGCCCCATCTCGTACATCATTCTGGCGGCCTCCGGCCCGAGCTGCCCGTTGCGGCCATCGTTGTGAATGGTCACGTTAAAGGTGGGGGCGTATTTCAGACCGGCCCCTGACATCCTGGCTACCACGCCAAGCTTACCGTCAGCCCCGCGACGCAGGGGAAAAATGCCTTCCGGTCCGGCTTCACCCATGACGCCCGCCCCCTGAGCAAAAGCAAACAGTGTGGGGGTACGCACCACCGTTCCGCTGAAGGCGCGAAGCCCCTGAGAATGAAAAGCGCCCCCCTGCGCATGAAATGACAACGCATGTTGCTTAAGCAATCCGGCGAAAAAATCCACGCCCCTGACCAGCGTCATTTTCATCAGGATCTGGGTGAGCATGCTCAGAACGTTTCGGGTAAAGTCGCGAAAACCGGCCTTCCCCTCGGTCAGCAGGGTACTCAGCTGTGCACTTAACCCATCAAGCGCTCTGGATGATGCCTGTTTTACCTGGCTGTTGGCATCGAGTGCCGCATCACGGTACTCCGCCCACGCGCCTTTTGCGCCCGCCAGCCAGTCGGCCCGCAGCTTTTCTTCCGCCAGCCAGGTTTTTTGCTGCGCCTTTAGCACCGCAGCAAGCATATCTGGCGCCTCTGCATAGGTAGCACCGAGTCGGGTAACGCTGGCATGCTGCTGCGCCTCACGTGCCGACAGACCGTGTTCAAGCGCCGCGATTTCCGCCTGCCGCGTGCGCTGGCGCTGCTGCTCCGTAAATTTTACAGCCTGCACCTTAAGCTGATTCATGCGTTCCTGAAGCGCAACTTCATCCCCCATCACGGCCAGTTTTTCCTGCTGAAGCAGTACGCCGGCTTTACCGGCAAGCAGGGATTTTTCCTCATGGGTCAGCTGGCGTTTTTGTGCGGCTTCCTCAAGAACATGAAATTTCGCCTGGGAGGCCCAGAGGTCTTTACGCTGCTGGCTGACAAAACCGGCTTTCTGATGCGTCTTCAGAGCCTGTAGTCGGGCCTGCAGTGCCAGCATGTCAGCCTGCGCCCTTTCGCCTGCGAGGGCTGCCGCGGACGGCTGACGTATGCCTTTTCGGCGGCCTGCAGCAAGGGAGTCATAGCGCTGTTTTTCACGGCGCATCGCCTCCTCTTTAACCTCGCGTGACGCCCACGAGTAGCGAATAACTGACAGCGCGCGCTGGTGTTTTTCCTCTTCCGTTTCGTACTGTTTTTTCAGGGCCTGGTCAGCATCTAAACGGCGTTTTTTACGGATTTCCTCATCCTGTGCGGCTTTGTCCCGCGCGGCCTTCAGGTCACGCTGAAATTTCTGTTCTTCAAGCCCGGACAGCCGATCCCTGTCCTGCTGCGTCACCGGAACCCAGGCTTTGCCCAGTGACCGTCCGCCAGCGTGAATCTTTGCGTTCAGTGCAGCAATCTGGTCTTCAAGTGAACGTTCCCGCCCGATGCCCAGCATGGCATCCCAGGTCCCTGCGGCAGTCTCTCCCAGCCATTTCCAGGTTTTTTCCAGCGTGCCAAGGTGCTGCGCCACCTCATCGCTGCGAAGACGCAGCGTGTCGGCGTAACGATCCATCGCCAGTGTAGCCGCCTCGGTTTCCTGTCCCTGCTCAGCCAGTCGGGAGATGTTTTCGAGTTCAGTAGCAGTCAGAAAGTGAAGGGATTTATCCAGTTCCCGGACAGCAGTGACGGGTGTGTCCTGAAGCCGCGCAAACTGCCGGATAGTCTCTTCGGTGGCCTGCCCGGTCACCGTTTTTAGACGGGCCGCGACGTCAGCGACCTGCCGGAGGTGCTGCCCGTTAAATAAACCCGAGCCGGTGACTTCCGCCAGCACAGAAGCCGCGTCATGCTGCGTAATACCGTTGCCCGCCAGAGAGCGGCTCATCGCCTGAAGCGCTGAGGTCGTCCGGGCGGCATAGTGGCCGGTGAGGATAAGCTTCCTGTTAAAGGTCTCTGCTTCCTGACTGCCCTGATACCAGGCTCTCCCCAGTCCCCAGACAGCAGCGGCAATACCGCCCACCATCCCGGCTATGCTCAGACCGCGCAGGGTCATCAGCTTTTCTATCCATCCGGCATTATTCGCAAGCGTAATGCCGGAGCCACGAAGTGCCCCAAAATTGCCCCGCGCCATTTCGCCAAACAACACGCCAAGCTCGCGCCGCGCCGCCGCACTTTCCAGTCCAAGAGAGTGCGTTTTCTGACGGGCCGACTCCAGCTTACGGATATAGATTTCCGCCGCGTCGCCCAGCCCCAGCTGTGCCGCGCGCGTTCTCAGCATCTCCTCACGTGAAAGCCGTTGTGTGGCCAGCTGTGCCTTGAGCTGGCTGAGAAAGCGGGCTTTTGCCTGCGTGGCCTGCACTTCAGCGCGCGAAGCGGAGCAAACCTGCTGCGCAGTGCGCCCGGCCTGCTGCCCCGCGTTTTTCAGCTGGCGTTCGACCCGGCCCATTTGCTCGTGAAACCGGGCAGTCTCAGCCCCAAGGTTTACGACAAGATCAGCGATCTGCTGGGACATGGCGTTCTCCTCCCATGGACTCGGCCACGCTCATCAACATGTCATCAGTCATGAGGTCACCGGTTTCAGAGCGACTGAGCAGGCTGAAATCTTCTGCAGTCAGTCCGCATTCGCCAGTGGCGAGCGCCACCATTGTGCTGCTGAGCGCCGCAAATTCCGCATCCAGCAGGCGATGGCTGAACGGCACCGCGGCAAAATAACGCTGCCAGTCAGCGAGTTCAGAAGACGTCATCTCGCTCAGCATCCGGCGCCAGTCAGGGCGGCGAAACTCATGGGCCAGAAACATGATAAATGTCAGCTCCCGTCCATCGGCTTTACCTTCACGTCATCCTCCCCGGGGCCGGATGGCTCGGCCGGCTTTCCATCCCCGTTGAGATCGCTGAGAACCATCACCTTTTCCGCAGCCAGACACAGCGCCTTTTCGGACCAGTCGGCCAGGATCCCCTGAAAAATATCGTTAACGTCCACCTCACGATGACAGTTCCAGATCGCACGCGAGACAAGCCAGGCATACGACTCCGTATTCAGCCTGACAAGGGCTGCGTTCCGGGCTGCGTCAGTGAGGGTCTTATCTTTAACCACGTCAGAACTGGCAAAAAAATCAAAAAACTCGGCGCGCTGCAGCGCTGTCAGTTCAGATAACTCCATTTGCTCAGGCCCGTAATGAAACACGGTCTTTTCCAGAAACATCAGAGGGCTCCTTTCTCAGGGTTATTGTCAGAATGTGGCACAGGTGCAGGCGACTGCGGAATTTCCTCAGCCAGAACCGGACGGCCGCTGTTCGTTACTTTGATGGTTCGCGTGATGACCTCTTTTGCCGGAATGGTCTTGCCCAGGCTGCTGACCCAGCCCCGGAACAGATCGACCGTGCCGTTCGGATAGCGGATTTTGTAATAGCGCACCTCCCCGCTGTGAAACCAGCTCAGTAAATCTTTCTGTCCCTGCTCACCGGGTTTCCAGGCAAGGGTGATGCTGGCTTCGCCGGCCGACTTCTCGCCCTGCGCCGTGGCTTTCCAGTCGGCATTCGGATCGTCGAGCCAGGTATCGTCGTAACTTTCCGCGCTGATTTCGCCAGGCTGAAGCTCGCGGATCTGCGCCAGCCGCGTCCAGCCGTTATCGTCCAGCGGTTTAGCCGTGGCATCGCCATTGCCGGTAAAAATCAGCAAAGTGGTCCCTGCGCCTTTCACCGACGCAAGTGGATTAGGTGTGGCCATAAGGGCTCCTTACATCTGATAGGTAATGAGATAAGTGAGGTCGGCTGATCCCCAGCTCGCCATCTCGCTGTCACGCTGCCAGTCATAACTTTGCGGCAACAGCGCATCGATGACGGACGACAGCGCCGGCACGCTACTGAGCGCGGGCAGAATATGGCATTCAACCCACTCATCGAGTGCCGTATCCGGCTGGGTTGCCCGCAGGAATACCTCAATATGCAGCGTGGCCTGCCAGGTTTCTGCATCCAGGTAGCTCCCGCTGTAGCGCGCGTCTGAGAGATACACCGCCACAGCAGGCAGTTCTTTCTCATCAATAAAAACGGGGCGGCCATCATAAAAGGCCGCCCCGCGGATGTGGGACTTAAGCGCATCCGTAAAAGTGCGCCTGATTTCAGCGTGTTTTTTCACACTCTTTTCCTGACATATAGTCTCAGTTGCTGTCTGAGCGCGCCAGCCAGCTCTGCCTGCATGTCCGTTTTCATCAGCTGCTGGCTTTCCTTCTGATAACGTTCGGTCAGCGGTCCGGATAGCGGGATTTTTACGACCTGCACCGGATAGCGACTGCGGCCGGTCCGCTGCAGGACATGCCAGCGGCCGTTAGCCAGTTGCTGTATGAATGCATTCCGGAAAGTAAACCGCCCGATTTTCAGCACACTGCCGTGCCGGCCGGTCGCTGTCTTGCGCCGGGATAGCTGCATTCGGGCTGCGCCCAGACTGATCGCAGGCAAATTGCCACGATTAATCAGCAGCCGTGCAGAGGGGGCTGCATGGCTGGCCGTGGCCAGCCGGAGTCGGACGCGCTGCCTGATCAGCCTCTGTGGCACGCCGGTCTCCTTTGCGACCTGGCGAGTACTGCACGTAATGACGCGGCGCGCCACGCGGTTCACCGCCTGCGCCAGAGCCCGGGGCACCAGCTGACGATCGAGTTCATGCAGGTTCATCATTGCCTGCCTCAGTCCCTGCATCGTTCTCCTCCTCCAGCCAGATCTGCGGTTTGTTGTTGTAAAGCTGCCAGCGGGTCACCCTCCAGCGTTTTGTCTGCCATTCAACCCTGTCGTGCCGCCCGGGCTCATAAGCCCTGTCGAAAACAATGAGTAACAGCCCCTCGCCGCACAATGGCCCCATGTCAGCCGTAAAGGCGTGTTCGGCTGCACACATTGCCCGCCCGTTAATCACCACCGGCTGACCAAACCGGCGTGCAGTAACACGGTCCATTCTGTCAGCCAGACTTTTTACCCGGTTATCCAAGCTTAACGGCTACCATGACCGCCTTATCACTGGCGTTTTCCCAGGCGGTACCGATCGGCACAGTACCATCCGCTTTAGCGGCGACAACCTGCTGGCCCAGCCTGGATACAGGTTTTCCGGCCTGTATGGCGACATCCTTTTGTTTTGGCAGGATGAAAACTCCTTCCGCCAGGCCGGTGCCGGCGCAACCTTTTGGCGTATCGGTGACGGCGATAACGACACGATCTCCCACCTGCACCATATCGCCGCTCTTATAGTCTTCTTTTGCGATGAACGTCAGCGTCTTACCGTCCTGCAGATAGTTCTTTGCCATACTGATTCTCCTTCACGGTCCCTGAGGACCGGATTTAAGACATAAAAAAAGCCCTTTCGGGCACGCAGAGCGTTACGCCACTTTAGGGTTAACTTTAGGGTTAACCTCAGGGTCAACTACAGGGGCAACGCACTGCACCAGTCCGCGATAGTCAATCGGTGCCACACCAGCATCGATGCGTACTTTCGTGGTAATACCATCCGAGGTGAAGCCTTCCGTCTGGTCGATAAATGGCGTATCCACACCGTTAAGGTAAGCGACCTCAATCGTGTCCGAGCCTTTTGCTGCAGCCAGATAGAACGTGCTCTGGCTGGCGTCATCCAGACGGGGTTCGGCAATGACCGTCGCAAAGTTTTGTACGGGGTTGATGATGCCTGCGTTGGTGTCAGCACCTTTGACAGACGTTGAGCGGATGACCTGACTGGCCGTGGACTCCATGGCGGTCGGCACCAGCACGAAAGCCGGACGGATGTTGAGATGGCGTTCGCCTTCCTTCTGACGGCGCATCAACTGACGGGCCTTATCCAGAGAAATCACATCCATTGAGGCTTTTTCCAGCATGTTGGCATGGCGTGCCTTGTCAAACAGCGGCAGGCTGTCTGACGAAAGTAGCGGGTTCGTGGTCAGAATGGCGTACACCAGATCCGCCACAGTGGCTTTCGCTGCGCGGCCGAGTTTCATGGGGACGTCAGTCAGCATGCTCAGATCGTCATTAATGATGGCCTGCCGGGTAATGCTGAACAGTTCACCATAGGTGGCCAGTGCAATCGTTGCCTGCTTGTCAGAGGTCGTGACGTATTTGTACTCTGCACCTTCGCGAACCTGACGCAGAGAAGGAAAGCCACCCAGCCCCACACGGTGTGCGACTTTAAAGTCGGACAGCTGTCCTTTTTTGGTCCATTCTTCAAACGTTTCCGGTGCGTCCGTCCAGCCCTGAAGAAGGGACTTGCCGGACACATCAAGCATGATATTGCCAAAATCGGACGTGCTGTGCGTAAACGCCAGCCCGACAATCTGCAGCGGGTTATAACTCGCCACACCAAATCCACGCTCAGTCAGAGACAGGCGTGCATGTTCGCGAAGCGCCATGGCGTTGTAGGGATTATCCGCCTGAAGCGGCTCATGACCGGCCCGCGCCATGATAGCTTGTCGGATGCCGTCCCCGGTGAAGTTACCGTTGCCGGCATAAATGTGAGTTGCGGCTGATTTGTTTGAGGGGGTACTGTCTTTGCCCATCTGATTCAGCAGCTTCTCTCGTGCCAGCTCAAGCGTGCACGTCGGATCGGCGATGCACGCTGTCTGCAGGGCCTGATATTTATCGCCAAACATCCCAAACAGATCGTTTAGCGCCCCTGCGCGCGCGCGCTGTTCTTCCAGAAACTGCTCACGTAACCCCGTTTCATTTAAAACGGTCTGGGGTGCGGGCTGAGCAGGCTCATGCGCCACGCTGTTCTGCGGGGGCGTCAGCATAGTGCGAAGGTTTTCTGGCATTTTTTCGTACTCCTCGATACGTTTTGAATCAATGTGGGCCATGGCCTGAACCGCGGGCACCAACTGGTCAGCGAACCCCAGCGAGACACACTGGGTTCCGTCCATCCAGGTTTCCTCTTTCAGCATCCCGGCGATAACCTCCCGGGACAGCCCTGTTTTTGCGGCATACGCCGGAATAAGCACAGCCTCTGTCTTATCCAGCAGTTCGGCGAAATCACGCATGTCATCGGCGTCGCCGCCCGCGACGGCCCAGGGCTTGTGGATCATCATGAAACTGTTCGCCGGCATGATGACCGGATTGCCGACCATGGCGATAACGGAAGCCATCGACGCGGCCACGCCGTCGACATGAACCGTAATCGCAGCAGGGTGATATTTAAGGGCGTTGAAAATGGCGATCCCTTCAAAAATGCTGCCACCCGGCGAGTTGATATGAAGGGTGATATGTTTGATCTCGCCAAGCGCCTGGAGGTCACTGATAAACTGTTTTGCCGGCACCCCCTGAAAACCGATTTCGTCATAGATATAAATCTCTGCCTCAGCTTCGCCCCGTGCGGCCATCCAGAACCAGGATTCAGTCTTCTTCGCCTGTATCGCCTGACGCTGGCTTATCGGCTTTATTTTCTCGGTCACTGCTGACTCCTTTGTCGTTTGCCGGGTCAGTGTCAAACACCAGCCCTTCTTTTCGGTTTTCATCAACTTCCGCTTTGCGGCGGCGTTTAACCTCATCAGGATTACGGCCGCATGCCCGTGCCCAGTCGGATTCGGTTGCCGCCCCACCCCGTATCTGAATTTTCCAAGCTGTCGCCTCTTTCACCGGATCGATCCAGGGCATGCCAGGACCCGAATAAATGGCGTCATATAGTGTGGAAAGCTCAATATCGGATGGCGGCTTAATGACGCCCGCCGCAACCGCCTGCTTCAGCCATGCGCGATAAACCGGCCGCGTGATGGCCGCAATAAAACAGTCCTGAAGGATGAGATACCCGTCAGTAGACTCCACCAGCTCCTGCCGCTGTGCGCTGTATGTCCCGCTGTAATTGCGGGCAGTGCTGGAAAAGCTCAGACGTGTACCCGCCGCCACCGCCCGTAACTGGCCATTACGGAATGACTCAAGGCTGGTGTTGGGACGGTCTGAGCGGATCATGCCAATCTCTTCACCCGGACGAAGGTCGTCATAAAGCATGCCCGGCTGGATAGTCAGTTCACGCTCACCGCTGTCACTCAGGCTGTCTGAATAGTCCTGACCATCACCCTTTTTGATATACATGCCCAGCGCAGCAGCAATGCGCGCCGCGACCAGTTCGCTTTCTTCGTAATCTTTCAGGGCGCTCAGGCGGATCATTACGCCGGACAGCAGAGTAATGCCCCTGACCTGGTGCAGGCGCCGTGAAAATTTAAGGTGCAGCATGGTGTCAGAGGGCACGTCTTTGGTATCCGACAGCAAACCGCTGACGGGAAGGTTTTTATAGACCTGGTACTTTTGCGGCTTACCCCATTCGTTTAGCCAGACGCCCTGAATCAGACCGGTGGCGGGATCGGAGTTCATGGTCACGAAATCGGGCTCAAGCGCCTCAAGCCAGAAGGGTACCCCACCGTCAGCGCTAAGCCCTGTCCCATGTCCGCTCACTATCTGAGCAAAAACCTCCCCGTCCCTGAGCCAGGTGCGCAGCATCAGACGCTCCAGCACCGGCCGGGAGAACTCACCGGTGACATCAGGCCGAAGTGACCACTCAGCCCATTTTTTACGAATGGATTTAACAAGCTCTGTCGCCACCCGACCGTTTTTAAGCAGCGGATGGGGGTCCACGATGATGCCTCTTGAACCAATCACGCGTTCTTCAAGCTTGTCCAGTATCCCAATCACCAGGTCGTGGTTTGCATCCAGCGCTCTGGCCTGCTGACGGAGGGAAATAGCACCGGCCTGATTGAGTTGGTTGGCGGAGCGCGTTTCGCGTCTGGCTTTGTGCGTTCGCGAGGGGGTCGCGGCCTCATAGGCGCGGATCTGCATGCGGGCACGCAGCCTGGCGGCCTTCCACGACGGCGAGAAAAAGCCGATTGCCTGATCCAGAAGCGACATCAGAACCTCGCCAGGCGATAGTCTGGTTGCCCGGTGCGCTTCTCAAGCAATCGGGTCAGACGGCGTTCCCACTCCTGCCGCCCGTCACGAATCGCTGTCAGGTTCTCCATGGTCATGGACTGCCCGTTCAGCATGATAGTTTTGCCGCCCAGAACGGCAATTTCTGCCTCGGTGTAAGCACGGATCATGGCTTCCACATCGCCTTGGTTCATACCCAGCCTCCGTTTGTAATCCAGGGATTGTTAGTCATATCGGTCGTCGTGCCTGATGTGGATGTGTGGACGCGGTTATTCAGGCGGGAAGCCTCTCGTTCCGCAGCGCTATCGGTTTCACTCTCTTCAATCCAGGTTTCCCGGCGCGCCCATGAAGGAGCATCAGGCCATTTGATTTTTTCGTACCCATGCAGCATCACCAGCGCCTCGGCATAGACAAGGAGGTCAAATCCTTCATTGGCTCCGCGCCCCGGTTTACGCCACCGGCCATCAGGCGTGCGCTCTTCATAGGTGAGCTCGTCATAAAACCCGCTGCCGATCCACGCCGGGAAATGGACATAACCTGGTCCCGGCGCGTCGCGCCACAGCGCGTTATTGACGCGGTCCTTGAGCGCATCCGTCTGGAGCAGGTAGAGGGGAACATCGCCGGCGGCATTTGCCCGCCGGGCTGAACGCCCGGTATTGTCAGGCCAGGTCCTGGTGATCAGCTTTTCCCGCTTGTGGCTGTCGCCCTTAAACAGGTAAACCCGCTTTCCCTCGCCCTCCCGGCGGCATTTACGCCAGAACCGATACGCATTATCAGTGACGCCATCCTCACCGCCGGAGTCCACCGCCATCGCCATCAGTGACATGCGCTTTGACGGGTCGCCGGCCAGCTGCCAGGTTTTGTGCAGCACATCCGGGATAAGCAAATCCCAGTCTTCAGGGTAACTGGCAGGATCAAGGCGGCAGCTTTCTCCTCCGTCGTCGCAGCGCTGCGAATGGCGGAGGCTATACCGATCAACTATCCACCGTTCTCCCATGCTGCCGTAGCCGGTAACCTGTACCACAAACCGACGATGCCGGCCGCCCTGAACGTCCACGGTTGCCACCAGAAAGTTCACGCCGTCCGCGACGGTTCGCTCGGGGATCTCCTCAGCCCGCTGTTCCAGAAGCTCTCCCCTGCGCTGTTCAAACGCAGCCCGGGGAAGATAAGGCCGGCCAAAGTCAGTGTTGACGACCGCTTTGAGCGTTTCTTCGCTACCCGTTTTCTGATAGTCCTGTTCAGCAGTGAGGTATTTAAAAACCAGTTGTGCCCAGGTCTGATAGGCCGCCGCCGGTCCCTCCATCCAGAATGAGGCAATCCTCGACTGACGCCCCTCCCCGGTCATGTTCCCGTCGCGATCAATCGCCTCGCCATCCCTCAGCCAGACCCCGCGGATGTTCAATTCCCGTTTCATCTCCGGAGCGATAATGTGTTGACAGGCCGGGCACTGTAGACGTGCAGCCTCACTGGCCCGCACCAGGTCGATATCATCGTGATAGCCCATGAGATTGGCCATTTCTGGCTGAAAGTATTCCCCGCAGTGTGGGCAGGGCCAGTACCAGCGTCGGCGATCGCCCCGGTTATACAGTGACAGTATCCCGGTTGAGGGCGGCGCTTCGTGAGGGGTTGAGGCTTTCCATTTTGTATCGCAGATATCCCGGCCGGGTGAGCTTTCCACCAGCGTCATACCAGCAGACATAAAGGTCGTGGTTCGTTTGGATGCAAGAGAGAAGCCGTCTCCCTCGCTGTCGATGTCCTCCGGAAAGCGGTCGTAATCGGTCAGCGCGACAAACCGGTAATCCGACGACGACAGAATATTCACTGAAGGCCAGCCGATTTTAAGAAATGAGCCGTCTCTGAACGTCTTGTCATGGACATTGTTATCGTTGCGGCGGGGACTCATTCTTTTCTTGACCGCTGCGCTGCTTCTGAAGGTTCTGTCCAGGCGCTTTTTAGAATGTTCCCGGGCCTTGTCCTCCGTCATCTGCACGACTAGCATGTCTGAGGGATCGCAGACAATCGTATAAACAATCCAGCCGTCAATGAGGCCGATCGTTTTTCCGGTACGGGCCGGACCGACAAAAATCACCGCATCATATTCACGCGATGTCAGGCAGTTCATCGGTTCGATGATATAAGGGGTCAGCTCTGGCTCCCAGGGAACCGAGTTACCGGCACCTTTGGGAACACGCATGAATTTTCTCACAGCCTCTGAAACCGGCATGCGACGTGGTGGGGAAAACCCTGCCGCGATGTCCCTGCCAGAATTTCGGGCTGATGAAAAACTCATTATTCCTCCTCGTGGCTTTCTCCTTGATCGCCCGGCATTAACTCCGCAGCACAAGCCTCATATGATTTTTCCTGGAGGGTATACCGCAGGTCATCGATTGATTTCTGTACGACGCTGACAGCCTGTGGTGAAAGGGCACAATCGCGCTCGAGAATATCCGGAATAGTCTCCAGAACCTGCACGACAGCCTTTCTCATTGACGAATAAACAACGACCACTTCATCCACAGGGATGAGTTTGCGCTGCTCTTTTTCCAGCTTGATCCTTTCATTTTCTGACTGATACCAGTCCTTTCTCTCTTTCGGCTCCATCCGGGACGGATCATGAACGGAGTCAGCGGTTTCACACTTCACGCCGAACAGGGCCGGTCCGACATGCTGCAGCGCATATACGGGATTACCCCTAGCTGTCGCAGCCACCGGAATGTTGGCGGCGAAGAGGCGCTTTTTTACGGTGTCACGGTGCAGTCCGAAAGCCTCTGCGATCTTGAACACGCTCCAGTGATAAGCATCACCGATTCCACTTACATTCGACATAGGCAGCTCAACCTGGCAGGTGAAAACCAATTTTATTAAGTAAATTCATGATATTACGAACTGGTCTAATGACACCCCCATAAAAAAAGTGTACAGGTGATCTTAAAAATTATTCATTATTTTCATAGAGTTAAGAGAGCTGCCGCCGCCACCATGAAAATGCAAAAATCAGCCGTTTTCCGCGGGGCCGCCGCCTCGTGGACAGGGCACACCGCTGGAAGGACCCGCAGGTTTAGTGCGTGGTGGGAGAGTGTTTTTCTTTTTGCTTTGGCTTTTTATCGCCCACGCCTTCGCCACGCTCAGACATTCGTCGAACATCTTATTTTTTCCACCGCAAGAGCCAGCGCGACAATAGAACTTCAGAGCCTCGCGCGCGCCTATATTTGCGACTTCAATTGCGAAGCCCTGATGAGTGAGTTCTGAGATGATATGTTTCTCCAGAAACTGTGTGGGCGTCAGATTCATATTGTCTCCTCCAGAGCAAACTCCCCCAGATCCGGAATGACCATCTGTGTAAGACTGAGTGCCAGGCGCGTCGCTTCTTTCACTCGTTTTATATCGCGCTTACGCTGCGCCATGAGTCCGCTGCCGCGCTGCCCACGTAAGGTGAATGATTTCTGGTCAAACACTGCAATCGCATCGTGAAGTTTCTGACCCGTGAGGCAGACAAGTTCGCTGACCGGGAGCTGACCGAGTTCAATACCTGACTCTTTCTCTGCCAGGTTCAGCAGCCAGATACGCAAATCCTTAGCGATTTTCGTACGTGCCACCATTCCAATCAGATGAGCACCGCGAGGTGAGAACAAACGCACTCCAACTTCACGTAAGCTGTTGTTTATCCCATCCATCCTCACTTTGGTCATCATAGTCATGCTTTCGGTAAATTCATCTTTATGACGAATGTAGATATTCGATACCTTTCCAGCGTTTGCATAACCGAGGAGTGCCGCCAATGCTTCGGTGGTGAACCAAATTTTTCCATCACCATTGTCAAAAGGGACAATAGCTTGATCGTTGAATGTCAGTTCAGTGTTCATATCGGAATTACCTTTAAGCGGTGAACCTTGTCTCACAGGAATACGGTCCTCAGAAGGCATCCGACAGCCAGCCGAATTCCTCAAGGGTCACCCTGAAAGGTTCTGAGTTAAGATGCGCGTGAGTTGCGCGTGGGTTTACTGCGGACATAAAAACGCCCCGCTATTGCGAGGCCCGGTTTTCTTCAATTTTTCGAATGGCTTCTTTGTCGAGGTTGCAGTTCTCAATGACAGTAAGAAGCTTTTCATTCAATTCCAGGCTGTCACCGTAAGTCATATGCTCAGGGATATCAGGGACTTCACAGTCCACCAGCAGTTCTGAGGGTATTGGTACCACGGGAGTGGGCATGAATTCTCTCTCTGTGCGCGCGCAGCTGGTCAGCAGCAACGGCAGGAACAGGCTGATGAGCACAGTTATCTTCACGCAGCTCTTTCCTGATACGTACAACGCGCTTCTCACTTTCGGCAACATTGCTTCGCCTGTTTTCATGCGTGATCTGGGCTATATCCTGAAACAGCGTGATTACTGCTAGCGTGTTTTTAAGGACGGACTGAGATTTCAGCTGTTCTTTTCGGGCGTCATGCTCTGCCTTTTGGGCCTGTAGCATTCCATTATGGAAATGGTCGGTCGCCCAGCAGAGCGTTAAAAAAACTATAAGTAGCCCAACAAACATCCAGACTTTCATGTCACCACCACTTAATGACGGTAATTACTCTGGCAATGCCGTACAAAAGTTTTGCTACGGCAATAACACGTGAAGCCCACGCTGCGGCCCGGCTGATTCCTGGGTAACAGGCCCCGCCAGTCGCTGATTATTCATGCACCAGTTTCTCAGCTCTTTTTAGGACGGCAACATCGTAAGGCTGAGATCCGTTTTCGTGAACGATAATGGCCCGGACTAGTTTCAACATCGTCGTGCTGTCCGTTAGGTTAATATGCTGGTGGGCAGGAATACCGGCCACGGTGACTACACTATCAATGTAGGCCTGCGTGTCATTTTCTTCAGGCGGTGCCCAGCGGTGAATGATGCCCGCGATCGTATTGAGGCCATGCTGCTTTTGATAGCGTTTCAGAATCATCATCATGGCCCGAATACCGTACTCCGGGCTGACGAACTGGCAGAACGCTTTGTCTGTTTGCTGTAACTGCGGAACGAGTCCCCGCCAGTGATCTCCCCATCGTATGTTGCCGGGATTATTATTACGAATCCCGCGGGCATTATTCGCTTTCATTTTTATCACCGAGACGATTATTAATAAAACGCAAGGCAAAAGCGCGCAGGGAATCTACCCCGATGAAGCCGACAGCGCCGCCGATCGCGATGGTTGCCGTTCGCGGCCAGTCGAGATAAGCCAGTCCTGAGGCGACGGTTAATGTCAGCGCACCACACAGCAGACCTTCGAGGATCATTCTTTTCCAGCCTCCGCCGGTATAAGCGATACGCAGCACAGCCATAAACATCGCCAGCAGAATAGCCCCAACAGGCGTTTCTCCCCGCCACCAGCTTTGTATCAGCGCTTCTAAAGCTGGCCAGCCATTCAGATTGTTGTGCATTGATTCTCCTCCTGACTGACCGGAATCTACAAAAGAAACGCCTGCATAAGCAGGCGTTTATGGCATAGCATCCTGTTTTGGCTTTGTTGAGTTGCGCAGCATGCGATACCCGGTTAAAAAAACCGGACAAAAGCTAACCAGGGTAAACAATGCGTCTTTATCACGGCACATCATTCAGTGCCTCTCAGAGCATTATCAGCTCAGAAAAAATTCTTCACGAGATTAAACGGACTTACGATGAATCATCTCCCTTCCCCACAACGAATGGCCTCGTCTACCTGACGGATAATATTGGTTATGCGATATACGTGGCTAACAAAGAGGCCGTGTTCCGCAGGGACAATTTTCTTTCAGTGTTCGAAGTGGAAGTCGACGAGACCGAACTGTTACCGGATTTTGACGAACTTGATTACGTCTACGGAATCAAGCGTGTGGACGCTGCAGATTTCACGTATTCAGACTCGCTGGAAAAGGCACAGTCCTGTTGCACCGCCCGTAGCCTGCATCTCTTTGCAGATATCAGGAGACAATTAGTTTTGCCCTCAAGCATGAATCTGAAGCATGAGCTCCTGACTCTGACGCGCGAGCTTATTATGCTGCGAAAACACGGCGATCACCGTGAAGCCTGTGACAAACTTCACTTACACCCCTGGCATATCTTCGCCGCAGTCGCATCACCGGAAAATAAGTAATTTGAGGCAAGCGCCAGAGCGCTTGCTTTCAACATTAATCCGGCTGCAATGCGTGAAGCGGATAAACCGATGCTGAAAGAATACGCAGACTTTTACGTACGTAAAGTGGGTTCACAGGAATAAGCGTCCGGTACGCGGTGTACAAATCGGTCCATTTCAAGTGGCGCATCGAGTATGACGAGCATCCCCTCAATAATGCCTTCGGCTTTTTGTAGTTTCTTTCCTATGTGTCCATCTGAACAGTGATGTTTTCTCGCCAGCGAGAGGAAGGTATGGCCAAGAATGTAATAGTCCACGAGCAGGTCATGCAGGTCTGCATTTCTGGCGTAAAGTTTAGCGATACAACGGCTGATAATCAGTCCATCCTCATCACAACATTGAGGGCGTGAGATCACCTTATCAGGAAAGAGTCCGGTGAATCCGGCTGCAACCCTGTACCATGATATTCGTTCCGGGTTATTTGAAACCCAGGCTCCCCAGCGTTCTAGCACCATCTGAATATCACGCATTGCCCTTTTCTCCGCCGCAAAAACCAGAGGCGCTCAGCATAACACAGACGAGGGACGGTATCCTGGCCGGAAAATGGCACCAAATATTCTGACTTTGTTCTTTTTCCCGGCAGCAGACTGAAACGTCAGAAATCATTATCTCCCTCCCGTATCGGCCGAACCCATATGCACACTTAATGCAATAACTATAAAAAAAGACACAAAATACGCATTCTTCGCCTCATGTGCACAATAATCGTGCAACACAGGCCCCTGGGTGGGGCAAGACAAAATAAAATCATTTACTGCCCCGGCAACGGCGAGTCGGTTAACCATCAGACCGGATGGTTCAGGCTGCCTGATTATCACTCCTGATGACTATTAGTTTCAGTAAGTTAAGGTTTTTTAGTGAGCAAAGCTGTCCTGCTTCCTATCGACCGCGAAAAAACCCGGCATGGAGCTTGCAAAGACGCAGTGCACTCAATACCCCGCC
This sequence comes from Pantoea sp. R102, assembly GCF_004916815.1. NCBI lineage: Bacteria > Pseudomonadati > Pseudomonadota > Gammaproteobacteria > Enterobacterales > Erwiniaceae > Pantoea > Pantoea sp. R102. Next base: position 58,361 of record NZ_SDFT01000041.1, on the reverse strand, counting down.
AGAAAATTTAAGCCATGAATGATTTCGATGGCAACAACGTTGAACCAGAAGTTGAGGAACCGATGTTTAGAAAATCACGATTTATCATTACATTGTTATTGCTATGCGCCATGGCTACAGGTGTAACAGCCGAAAGTGATAAGCGAGCACCGACAACACCAGAAGCAGAACAACTTTCGCCCCGATCGGGCCCTAATAGTACATACTGTAAAATCCATTATCAGCGGTGTACTGCACGGTTGCCCCCGTACAAAACGGTAATGCAGAGACAGTGTTATGATGCATTCAGATATTGTCAGGCGCAGGGTGATTTCATCATTAGGTAAATAAAATGGGTAACTAAAAAATGGGAAAAACAGATTTTGAGACTATTAACAGAATTGTCCAGGACATTGAAGCCAGAGTACAGAATCTGGCTGATTCTTTGACACATGAAGATGAGCTAGAGCCTGACTTCACCTTGGTAGAAATTGCCAAAATATACTCTTGCCTACTCAATATCAGCGCAAAGATTTATGTTAAAAGGCCTGATTTGGTCCCTGAACACCTCAGGGATTGCAACTGGGATGAATACATCCCTCGGTAATAATAACTGGTCTGGCAGATACTGCTAGCAGCCCCATCCCGCCCGTCGGTCGTTCCACCGGCTGGCGAGCCCATGCCAGAAATCACGCATCAGGCCACCGCCTTTCTGGTGTACGTCAGTTCGCGGACCTGATCGCCGTTCATGAGCATGTCGTTGAAATCACCGTTATGACACCAGCGAAACGTTACTTTCTGAATATCGTTTTGGGCCAGCCGGTTTATCCAGGCACAGGCAAAAGCCGCTGAATGAGGATCCATGTCAGCCAAAATTATCAGGTGGGTTACCCCGGTCAGCACCCGGAATGTCTTAATTAAACCGCTGTTCATTACCGCCCAGGTGTTCGCCCCGTAATCTGATGGCAGGACAGCGCCGTCTCGATGCCTTCTGCAATCGCCAGGGTTGACGACGCCGGGAACATGCGGATAGCGACCGAGTGGGCATATTCATCAAACGCCAGATTCGACCGGCCGACTCCCACCACCCCACAGCTCCAGCCAACCATTCAGCCAGTCGTGCTGCTCTTTGGATAGATTAAGCTCGCGTACTGGCATGTTTCACCCCCATGATTATGGAGTAACACTGGATTTTGACCGTCGGTTCACCGCAAACGAGCCCTCTGCGCAGGCCGTCTCTTACCGTACGGGGTCTTACCAACCGCTGACACCTGTAGAAAATACGTTGTACCGTCGTGAGCAAAGGCAGCTGAAAAACCGGCCCTGAGATTGCGCCAGTTGTTTGCCGTTCCGGGCAAGCAGGGGTTCAGGCATAATCAGGCTAAACCCGGGCAAAACATCCCCAAATGTCCTCCTTAAATAGAGAACGGTCACTCCCTTATTCAAATCCGGGTCAGCCAGATGTCCGGCATCCGGGTTGAATAGGCACACTGACAGCGCACCCTTTATCCCCTGCAATGTACGAATTAGCCTGTACACGCTCAAATCGCCGCTCTGATTTCCCACGCCGTAATTAACCTCCCTCCCCCTGATATTACTCCTCCTCACTAATTCCGGATTGACAGGGCTCAATTGTATTCACCACTTTTCAAATAAGTTTAGCAAATCAGTATTTTTTATTTTCTTGGGGGGCTTTATAAAAAAATTAATCTGAAAGATGTGTTTTTCGGATTTACTTTTGATTATTACACACCATGAAACAACCTAATATCTAAACTTACACGGAAAATACCTCACAGGACTTTTAATTAATCGCGAGATGTATAAGATAGGTCCCGCCTTAATGGCAAACGTCAGGCCAATGTCCGGGGAAAAGAGACAGCGCCTTAAACCTTTAGCCTGTGCCTCCCTCACAGTGTTTGTGAGGGAGTTTTTTTAGGCTGTCGCGTCAATAACGTCGACAAAAAGACAGGAGGAGCCGTGCGATTTTTCATCCGGGCCTGGATAATTGCCTCGACCTTTTACACGATATTTGAACTCACTGTTCGTTTGTGCCATCTCTACCCTGGCGGCACCAACTTCATTATGGTCACGGGGATATTTATTAACATTGCGATGAATAACTTCATCCTTGACACCCTTTTTGGGGAAGAATAAATCCATTAACTTTCGGCAGACGCGAGTCGTCTGCCCTTGCACTAAGGTGATAGCCATGAATAATCATGTTACCGGCAATTCTGATTTCCCCACCCTTGAGGAGATTAAATATGCGAGTTTAGCCGAGAGGAAAATCAACTGTGTGGTATACACCGGCGCGATACCTCTGATATTTCTTGTTAACCCCAAAGGAATTGATTTGCGCGCCATACAGATAGCCTCTGGTTATGGCATGATTTTCTTCCGCCCTGGCGCTGAGGAGGAGGCGCAAAAAATCAGCAATATCTTCGACGACTTTGACCGCAATTACGCGCACTTTCTGGCGGCAGGGTGGCGCGGGGTTGACGAGAAGTCATCTCGTGAAAAAGCGGGCGATACGAGCAGTCCGAAAAAATGTGCCGGCTATTCTGTCCCCACAGGGATAGATCCGCATGAAGGCATCGAGTACGCACTGATGCAGAAGAAACTGAAGAGCGTGGCGCACTTTGAGTACTTCGTTCCAGTCGAATTCATCACAAACCCGTTAGGTCTGGAGATGAAACATGTTGATTACAAGGAGGGACTGGGCCGGATTTATTATTTACCCGGCTTTGAAATCAGCGCCACAGAACTCAAATATGAACTCAGTAAGGATGCAGACCCATTCAATGAGCATCGCATCAGACTGGTCGGCCGCCTGCTGGGCTACCAGCATACTGACATTGAGCAGTTTCTGGCGTTCGTGCGGGCAAGAGAAAACTTTTACTCCTAGAAACGCGACACATTAAGCGCATGAGCGCCTAGTTGTCCCAGTCGTACCGTTAAGGAGACATGCATTATGGGAATGAAAGCTTCCATAATGCATGTCTCCCCAAGAAGCTGATTCGTGTGCGAAGGTGCTATCGGATTGACGAACCATAGCAAAAACATTTGTACTCCAGTCGCTTATCCGGCATACACCATTTCAGCAGGCGCTGCAAGACTGTTCCTCGTTTAATAAACTCGCGGGCAATGTTAAGCGTCACTTGGAAAACCGGTTCACAGTGATGGATGTGCTTTTCTTCATCGACGAAGGATTGCTCGCCACGCATATCCTCAGCCCACTTAGCCCTCATGTCCTGCAGTTTGCTGACGCTAAAAGCTCGCTACCTCCTTTACTGGTTTGACCACAACAAATGATAAACATCATATCGGTCATCCTGTCAGCGTATTAAAGAATACCCTTTTCAATTTCCGAACGTTTTTCCAATAAAATGTTGCCATTTCCCCCTGAAAATCATTTATCAACATCAAAAATTCATTCTTCCTTTGGATTCAACTCAACGTCTTCGTTCACAAAAAGCACGTCCGCACCCCGTTTGGAAGTGCCTTAAGGCGTAGTTTGTGGGATGATTGCAGCATGAATATGGGAGAGATTGCGTGAACATAATACCTATCCGTCGCGAGTCTGAATGGACCGCTTTGGAATTCTTTGCTGGTATAGGTCTGGCCAGAGCAGGTATGGAGCTGGCAGGGATCAAAACGGTTTGGGCAAATGATTATGATTTGAACAAAAAAGCAATGTATGAAGGTCACTGGGGTACCGGCGATCTCATTCTTGCGGATATTCACTCCCTCAGAAGTGAAGAGTTGCCTGCTGCAGATGTCGCATGGGCGTCTTCTCCCTGCACTGACCTGAGCCTTGCGGGTAAACGCGTCGGCTTACGTGGGGGGCGTGAATCGTCCGCTTTCTTCGGCTTTACCGATTTGATTGCGAACATGCATGAGCGCAGGCCAGAAGTAATCGTTCTTGAGAATGTTACCGGACTCGCCTCTTCTCACAACAGAGAAGATTTAAGAGCTGCAGTAAAAGAATTTAACTCGCTGGGCTATGCAGTTGATGCGATAACTTTAGATGCACGCCGCTTCGTTCCACAGTCACGCCCCCGACTCTTCATCATTGGTGTTAAGCATCCTATCGATGGCGGTGAGCAGGATACGTGCTTAAGGCCAGACTGGCTTTCATGGCTGCATAAAGATGCTGAGCTTCGCACATTCATGATGCCATTACCTAAAGCACCGGATTTGCTGGCTCAGGGATTCACCGAAGAGGTAGAAATGATGCCAGACAGTGATCCCAGATGGTGGGCTGCTGAAAAAGTAGCGGCATTCAGAAATTCTATGGCCCCCGTTCAGCGCGAAAGGCTGGAGCAATTTGTCAGCCAGCCTGAGTTAACCGCCCGTACGGCCTACAGGCGGACACGTAACGGCGTCCCGGTATGGGAAATGAGGCCCGAGGATATCTCAGGATGCCTGCGCACCGCTCGCGGCGGTTCTTCGAAACAGGCTGTAGTAATCATGGGTAATGGATTACTTAAAATCCGCTGGATGACCGGACTTGAATATGCTCGTCTAATGGGGGCCGGCTGGTACACGCTGGATAATCTGCGCGACTCACATATACAGTACGGTTTTGGAGATGCAGTTGTTGTTCCAGCTGTAGGTTGGGTTGCCAAGCATATGATATTGCCTCATCTGGAAGGAATTGCTAAATCACATGGAGAAAAAGTGAATGAACATGCACAACCCTACTGAAGCATTTTTGAAAGCAGCACAAGACTGGTACGAAAGTCAGCGCGCCGAGAATGGTGCCATGAACACCAATGTGATGAATGCGGGCCTCATTGTTTCCCGCATGATGGCAGATGGTTTGCCTATCACAGATGAAAGGCTGTATAGCAATGGCAAAAGTCAGGTGCGTGGTTTGAGTGGGCCGGCAATTGCAAAGATCCTCGAGCAACATGGTGAAACGCGAATCTTCACGCGAGAAGGAGGCCGAACTTCAAGAGGAACTGTCTTTCTCGCTGCGGCGATTAGAGACGTGCTTAACGACACTCACGTTTCGGTAGGCAATCCTATTGATGCATTATTTGTCTCATCTAAGCTTGAGGCATTTTTTACGAAATGTGTGAGACTCGATTACTTTGACAAGCAGAGAATAACGGTCGAAATTGACTATACCAAACCCTTGTCTTCTGTCGTCAGCGATATTCTCAAAGCCGCTGCAGAACGTTCTGATAAACCTACCGGTGCCGTGCTTCAACATCTTGTGGGTGCCAAACTTCAGTTACGTTTTCCGGAGGAAAAAATTGGCTTAGACAGGGCTAACGCTGCTGATATGCATACAGACCGGGAAGGTGACTTTCAGGTGGGCACGACGGCGTTCCACGTCACGACAGCCCCTATGGAAAAACTGATTACGCGGTGTGTTGAAAACAAGCGTGCTGGCTACAGACCCGTTATTTTGACTCTGGAAAGTAAAGTTCAAGCAGCCCGACAAATGGCCGATAACGTAGGGATGTCTGAACAGATATCAGTGCAAGCAGCGGAAGTATTTATCGGTACTAACATTGAAGAGATATCGACTTATGATGGGGATAAGATTCGACTAGGTTTGGCAAAGTTGATACGAACATACAATGCGCGTATAGAGAAAATTGAGATCGATAAATCTTTAATGATTGATGAGCCGCGTTGGGTTACAACCATCATGGCCATGTAAATAAACAATGAAATTAAAATGAAATTCACTAGATAAAAATACTTTTCGAAGCTGATATCCATATTAATCTATTGAGCTCACTCTTGAAGTCATGTGTCGATAGGGACTGAAGTTAAATTTCAGACCCTGTCTTCATAAGCATTTTAAGAGGGGTGTAGCTAAGATATTTTCTACTCTTACCTCGTCGAAAGGCAATGCTATCGAAATATTTTAATTTAAAATAACTCACCTTAAAATAAATCAGTCACATTAAGTACTAACCTCACATTCTTAAGAGAATTAACAATGGAAAAGATAAAAAGCGCTTTAACTTGGATTTTCAGCAGATATCCAGAGGAACGAGTTAAAAACTCTCAGACAGAAAAGCTCATAGACAGTATGAGAATAACTTCAAAATGTAGATTCAATGCATCAAACAGATTGGCGCTTAGAAGTAAAACATCGTTTTTTATAACCACGTTATTGTCTCTTGGCTTAATACTTATTCCGTTATTACAAAACTCAGGGGTGAAGCTAAATTTCACAGTTAGCGTCTTAAATATGCTTCAAATATTCCTAGCCGTGTCAGTGCTCATTTACTCGGTAACAATAGGAACAGCAAGATATGACTTGAGATCGAGAGAACTCGATGAATGCGGCCAGAAAATAAAAAGATTAATTCGCGAAGTTAGGACATTTAAAGACATAAACCCAGAACAAACTAAAATTGATTTAGATAAAATAAACTCAGAATACAACCAAGTATTGAAAGAGTCAGAGAATCATTCCAGATCCGATTATAAGCTAGCTAAGCTGGAAATGACTGGGGATTATAAAATAACCGGATTGAAGCGGTTGTTCTTATTGATTACAGCTTTGATTCAATGCTACTTCCCATATCTTTTACCTGCAATTTTTTTGGGGGCGGAGATTATATTTATTACAGATATGCTATCTATAACAAAAACACTTTCACCTTTTTTAAACTCAGGAATAAGTTGAATTTGAAGTTAATGTAATTTTAAAAAATCCCAAGTATTTACAATTATGGCTAGTTTGGCCGTTGCTCTATATATGGCCACATAAATGCATCTTTCCCGGGCGAACCTTCGCTGTTCGCTCATATCGTAATGAACGCCAATGATTTTAGTGACTTATTCATTTTTGCAACCTATCTATTCAGCAGCTCGACAGATGAATTAACATTGCCCTTATTTCAAACTCACACGTACCGGGCAGAACCTTGAATTAAGATGACAGGTAATTCATCACGCCTTATAGCACTTCAATCAATTCAAACTCTTCTGCGATTAGCTCCATATCATCAGAAAAATGCCCTTCATTAGAGAAAAACCGCTTATGTTCTTTTTGCCAGTATTCCAGGCTTAAGTCTCCCTCCCCTTCCTTGCGGGCGAGCTCTAAAGTAACATCACAAAAACGCACCAGTCGCATTGAAATCAGCCGTGTGACGCAGACCGGGACGTTCTGACCATCAAGGATGATGGTATAGCTCCCAATCTTCGGCGCAGTCTTTTCGTTCTGGTATGAGGTAAACGATCCGCAGGAGGCCGTTTTCATCCCGTTTTTAATCAGTGCTGCGAGCTCGCTGGCCATCTCTGGACTGTCACCCATTTGGCCAGCCTCTGCACCTGGATACTTAACTTTCAATTCTTCAACCGTAACCATTAAGGGTCCTTCCTGACCGTAGATGAATGCTAAATGGGTTTTAACATGAACTGTCCGGACAGTATCAGCGATGCGTTCTTATTGAAAGTGGATTTGCTGCCCAATCATGCCGACATATCACCTTTTTGATTTGTCCCATCTGCTTTAAGCAGCGCCTTCATTTGCCCAATATATGCAAGCGCAGTTTCACTGTTTACGGGCACATAGAGCTTTTCAACCTGAGGGCGTGGCGGCGGGATGTATTCACCTCCCAAAATCCGTTTGGCCATCTTATGGAGTTCGATGCGGCATTTACCACGCAATTCTGATTCGCTGAGGCCTTTTAAGCGCATCTGGCTGTACAGGTTCGTCACCATCCAGTAGTGCGCATTAGCCTGCCACGGATAGGCTTCCGGGGAGCGATACAAGCCGCGTCGTGCACTGTAGCGCATGACCATGTCATACAGCGCATTTTCATCCGGTAAGCCTGCAGCCCCACTTTCACCCTCTTTGCACCAGCTGATGAACTGTCCTGGAGATGGCCAGAACGGGGAACCGCTGGCACGCGCTCGTTTCATGCCAGCCGATATTTGCTGTCTGGACGTGATGCCGTTTTCGGCGAATGCAGCCACCCACTGACGCTTTGCTGCGGCTTCGTCCCGGGGGTTTTTCAGCGTCGTGCTGATGGATGCAGGGAAGACCAGTTTAAGCGCGCTGAAGAGCATGTCCACCAGCTGCTCAATGGCTGAGCTAAAACCGCGATTGTCAGGCTGCGCGCTGCTCCCCTCCGTTTCTGCTACTTTGCTTTGTGGCAGGTCATAGAAAACGGCTTCACGATGCGTCATATGAAATTATTCTCCCACTCGCTGAGATCGTTCCAGTGGGGCTGGTTTACAACGCCCGTCAATGGCTGACCGTGCCAGGCTCCCTGTTTGTTCTGGTAGCTGAGTTTCTGGCTGGCTGTGATAAACCAGTTCCTGGGTTTTTCATGCGTGAACTCGATATCAAGTTTTCGCAGCTCGTAAACCAGATCCACGTTTGCATAAAGCTTCTGCCACGATGTGAAATCCGCGTGGTTGAGCTTCACGATGTTGCCTTCGAAGGCGTATCGCGATCGCGGTATAAATTCCGCATTCGTTGCGTCAGCAACGGGTGTTATATATTTAGATTCTATGACTGGTTCTAATGACTGATTCTGTGACCCGTTTTTGGGTACATTCAAACACCCGTTTTTGGGTACATTCAAAGACCCGTTTTTGGGTACATTACCGTTTTTGGGTACATTCCCGTTTTTGGGAACATTACCGTTTTTGGGTTCATTACCTCTGACTGAATTACCCCGTTTTCGGGTAAATTCAAAATCGAGATTTAGCTGCAGAACCCGGACCCGTTTTGTGGGACCTTTACGCTCACCAGTGTCTGTGATCAGGCCTTCGCTGATCATTTGATTGATCCATTTACCGATCGTTTTCTTGTCGAGGCCTGTGTCGTTAACCAGCCTCATCGTGCTTGGATAACAGCGGTGAAATTCGTCGGCCCGGTCTGCCAGGGAAAGGAGAAGAAGTTTTTGTGAAGCCTTAAGGTCAAGGCCCCAGACCCATTCTGTTGCTGCACGGCTCATTTATCCTCCGCAAAGTAAAAGAGTTGTACTGGTTTCGTGTTAATGTCGTGGTCAAAGATTTGCCCTAAAGCATTCACTACAAAGCAACGGTGTCGCCTGCTCTTGAATTATTAATTGTGTGACAGCTGAATGATGGTCACGGTGTAGAATCGTTTGTTGAAAGGTTCGCTTTTCAGCGACGTAGGACTTCATGTCCGTTTTTAGAGAGCGGTTAATAATCAAGCAGCGAGAAGATTCTTACGGCTTAAATCCAATAAATCCTTAGCCTGAATTTTCCCGTTGGAAATCTCTTGAATTGTTAATGCGTATTGTGTTTTCCCAAAAAACTCTGTCTTGGGGAGAAATCCGTTTTTAAGCCACTTATAGACGGCCCTTTCACTGACTCCGCAAGCCTTAGCTACTTCGGGAATGCCGATAAATTTGATCGGCTCATCTAAGTTATGCATGGGCCTTCCTCTTTCGTACTTTCAGTACGCATATTAGATGAACTGAAAGTTTTTACAACTGGTTTACTATCGTACTCATGGTTCAAAGAGATAAATTGCGCGAAGAATTTTCCAAGAGGCTGGCGCAGGCCTCACGCCGTGCAAAGTTAGATGAGCATGGTCGTGGAATAGCCATCGCAAGAGCGCTTGGCGTCACATCTAAAGCAGTCAGCAAATGGTTCAATGCTGAGGCTATGCCACGGCAAGATAAAATGAATGAGCTTGCTAATTACCTGGATGTGAGTCCCTTTTGGTTACAGCATGGTGCTGTTGGTCTGCATGCCGACTCTTTAAAGAGTAAATATGAGGGCGAAAAGTCCAACGACGATAATAAAGGGATTGATACAAACATCTCTAATCCAATCCCCTCCCGTGGAGTGCGATATCCAGTCTTGAGTAGGGTACAGGCAGGCGCGTGGGCTGAAGCGTGCGAACCCTATACTCTTAAAGATATCGACTTATGGCTTGAGTCTGACGCGCATACACAAGGCGATGCGTTCTGGCTTGAAGTTGAAGGCGATTCAATGACCGCACCCATGGGTCTCAGTATTCCTGAAGGTACGTTTGTGCTATTTGATACCGGGCGCGAAGCAGTGAATGGGAGCTTGGTTGTGGCCAAACTCACTGACGACAACGAAGCTACATTCAAGAAGCTCATCATCGACGGCAGCCAAAAGTATCTCAAAGGCCTAAACCCACAATGGCCTATGGTACCGGTTAATGGAAACTGCAAGGTAATAGGTGTAGCGATCGAGACGAAGATGCGGCTGGTTTAAGGCTCAGTGGCCGGAAGAGACGTTTGGGTTAGAAGAGGTCGAAGAGATGCGGCCTTTTCCCTTTTAGGGCGGCGGTCCTGCACAATTTCCATGCTCCTGCAGCAAATATTAAAACCTGCACTTCAATGCAAAACCTGCTTTAATTTTTAAAACCTGCACTTTTTATTTGATCCTGCGGTTTTGTGGTGGTTAAATGCTCATCATCAATCAAAGGGGAAAATCATGCCAACTTTAGTAGAAGAAGTTCTCACAAGATATGCGCAGGTAGTTGAAGAAGGATATGTTGCAGAAGGCGGCCCACGCTTCAAGAGCTATGCTGTCTCTAATCTTCGTGGTGGTGTTGGTAAGTCCACAATGACGTTCAATTTGGCATATGAGATATCCCGCCGAAATTCAGTATTAGTCGCTGATCTTTGCCCTCAATGTAATTTAACGGAAACTATTTTAAAGGGTGCCAACCCAAAAGTTACTGTCGCGCATGCCTTGACCCCCAAGATGCTAGGTCCTGCATTTGGTGAAAAACCTGAAGATATCTCTTACAGAGTTAGCACCTACATAGATGACTTTAAAGGTGGTAAATCCTGCTACGCGATTCCAGGTGATCCTGAACTTTTCGCTTTTCCATCAAGCATGTATCAACAGCTACAAGTGGCATTATCCCGAGGTGAGCCTAAGGCTGTAGCTACCCTCTTGACTTCGCTGCATACAATTATGAAAGAAGAAGCAGCAGACAAGAAATGTGAAATTTTGCTCATGGACACGAGTCCATTTTACGCTGGAGGCACGCACTTAGCGTGGTGTGCGGCAGAAGCATTAATCATCCCTGTTAGGGTTGATGAGCATTCTATTGAGTCGTTAAATCTGACACTTAATATGCTTTCTAAGAAAGAAAAAGATTTTCAGATGTGGAATGAAAGGGCTGGCGGTTTAAGCTCACCTAAGGTGGCAGCTATTGTAATGACAATGGCGGGTTCTAAAAGCCGCTTATCCTCAACCCCCGGCAAAGCATCTCAGATGTATATTGAAAGAGCTGTTGGAATTGCAAATAAATATAGTCATTTATTTGCAGATGAGGATGTTAGCAAGGCGTTTGTTGTGACGGATGATTTCGTCTCAAGCGGGCAAATAAGCGGAGCAGAAAGCATCCCCATTTCTCAACTTAAAGTTGGCCGATTCCACACTGTCAGTGAAGGTAAAAGACTCCAAGTTAACCAGTCTGTAACCCGTTATCAGAAACAGCTTAGATATCTCGCCAGCATACTTTAACCTTAGAAACCCTTCCCCCGCGCGGGGTTTTCATGACCGCAGCAACCCAGCCCGCCACTGAGCGGGCTTTTTACACTTACCATATGAGCAAAAAACTAGCGCTACTATTCAAGCGAGAACGACTAAACCTGAGGCCCTGGGAGCCGACACCAATTGAGGGTCTTCACCGAATCGCAGCAAAATGCGGGCGGGACGAAATCGCAGAGATACACATCAGATTACGGTATTTTCAGGCTGAGAGAGAAATGACGCCCGAATGGGATGGCGACACTCAGGACGACATCTGGAGAGCTAGCCATGAACTACGTCAGATTCTCAATCTGATAACTAAAAGCTAAGAGCCCGCCACCAAGCGGGCTTTCTTGTGCATGAAATTATTTTTCTAGTAAATTCAACCTCATAAACCAAATGTACGATATTTGAATAATATTCCGTACCTTTGGTACTTGATTTAATCGTACTTTAGGTTCAACATCATCAATGTCAGCAGGACGCTGGCGCAGTACGAAACGGATAGCACGCTCTTTAACAATGGTGACGGAGCACCTACGTGGCTGAAAAGCCAGTCATTACCAAAGCGTGAGTTTCGGGATGGGCGCAAACCATCACCAAAATTCACTCGGGAGGTATCTATGACTCGAAGAACTCCATTCACAGGTACAGCGTCAAGCCGTCGTCGTGCTCGCCGCGTTCATCTTCAGCGTGAAGCCAACTTAAGCGTAGAAGTGGTGAGTTGCCCTGATCCAGACCATGTCACGTTACAGTACAAATGTCCGGCAGCTAATCGCGTAGATAAAGCAGTGGAGACGGAAACGGGGTATCACAAACAGATTCTGGACAGCGCGGCGAAGTACGTTGAGCAGCGCATGAGCAGTAAATACCAGAAGGTCTGTAACGAAGCAGGACGCCAGATCAGCGCAGTGCAGAAGCCGTACAAACGAAGTATACCGCTTATCTGAACAGGCCGGAGTATCACGGTTGCGAAGGGAGGCGCGGTGTGGCTAATGGACAGAGCCCTTTCCCCCCACTAAAAACTGAAGCCGGCAAAGAATGTTGCTGTCTTTAATCTGCAACCGAATGGAGCCTTGCGTTCGCCACATTCAGGACACCCGGCTAACCTGCCACAAGGAGGCATTTCGACGTTTTTTAGTTAGGAGCGCTGTTCCTGGCCCCCTTTTCAATCCTCGCCAGGGAGAGCTGAGACAGCCGCTTATGCGGCTTTTTTTTCGTCCAGACCCGGAGAACACCATGCATAAAAACAAATCCTCTGAAGTACTGTCTCAGGAAGAGATGCAACGCCTCACCCTCACCCACATTCAGGCATATGTGAATGCCTGCCATTGCCAGACCCGCAGCGATGTGCTTCTGGCGCTGGAGCACTGGCAACATACCGGCGCTAATCTGGCTGAGTTTATCAGGACCACACGTATCATCGTGATAGATGATCAGGGTCACCATGAGTTCTGATGCGTCACCACGTTAACCCCGCCCGTCAGGGTAATCATTTGACCCGGAGGTCATCATGCAGAACCGTGAAGCAGCACAATACGTGACAGAGACCATGCTCGCCGTTTTTAACACTCTTACGACGTCAGTCCAGCAAATCAATGCCCTGGTGCAGGAAGGGAAAGTCAGTTCGGCGGAAGCAGACCTGTATCGTCAAAGCGTGATGGGCCCGCTGGATAAGATGCTGGTATCCACCTTAACCTCCGTTTTTGAACGCTATCCAGAGCTGCGTCCTGCCAGTTCCTGCGCAATCGCCCATGAAGGTAAGGGACAGCATGGCAGCTGAACACCTGAGCACAACGTTAAAGACCGCCCGCTGTGGCGGTTTTTTTATGCCTGAAGGAGGTTCTCTATGGTTATTCAGATCCGCACTGGCCGGTACACCTTCACCGCCAGCGTTTTGAACAGAAGCCGGCAGATTGTCAGTTTCGGGGAAGGCGTTGCCTGGGTGTTTGTGCAGAGGCTGGCCGCCGCCTGCGCCGCTGAGATGAGGTTTCCGTGATGTCCAAGCCTCATGTACCCGACAGGATATCCCGGCGCGCAAAACAGCAGCTCGAAAAGTGGCGTGCCGGACAGATCCATGCGAGACGCACTTACCGTGAAAAGTATCTGTCGCTGCGCGTTAACCCGCAATGGCGCCTGCTTTCACGCAACAACGGTCGGAGCTGGGAATTACTCAGCCACGCCGATTATGACAAACAAATCTGAACCGGCATTGTCATTCGTCAACCGGCTATACCGGCCAGAGAGGAAACGCATTATGGAACCGGACAAACTACACCATCACCTTGAAGAACATAAACGCTGGCTTGTAACTGCGGGCGCGGAGGGCAAACGGCTCAACCTGAGCGGTCAGTGCCTGGCCGGTGCCGATCTGACCCGGGCAAATCTTGAACATGCCCTCTTCTACGGGGCCGATTTTGAGCGCGCCCAATTGCGAATGGCAAACCTGCGATACGCAGCCCTGGACAGGTGCAATCTCTCCTTTGCCTCACTGTTTCACGCAAAGCTCAATCATGCGTCGATGAATCATGCAACGTTTCTGTCGACCGATCTGCGTGTGGCTGACCTGCGGGATGCCCGCCTGAACGGGACTGATCTGCGCGGCGTGATAACGCTGACCACGAGGTTGCCGGAGAAAACTTGGTTAATCCTGGGCGAGACCTACGACATCCAGATCACCCACGGCGACTGGGTAAAAGCAGGCTGCCAGATGCATACGCCAGCGCAATGGCGCGCATTCAGCCGCGGGGACATCCTTAAAATGGATGGGGAACGTGCGCTCAGCTTTTACCCGCGCTTGCTGGATATTCTCGATTGTTATCTCGGTGTGGGTGAACGGCCTGACTGGGTCTGCCAGCCGTGACTGACAGCTTTTCGGTATTTTTATTCATCCAGAGGAATGACAGCCATGAAGATTCATTACAGCGCGACGCCCACGCACGCCACGCTTCTGATCAAAACCAGCGTTTTTCGGGCGTGGTTGCATGATCGCGTGATCAGGGCAGCACTGATGGCCGCGCCGGGTGCCCGCGTCACCCACACGGGCACGTTTGTGATTCATACGCGCATCTCCGGCGATCCGGCACAAATTCTCAACGCGACCCGCGCTGCCCGTCGTGAAGAAGAAGGATAACGGCGGGCTCAGATGCCGGCTTTTCCCGAAATCGTAACGCCTGCCTCACCTCTGCCGCTTCGCCCTACAGCCGGACGTATCGGCACCCATTATCGTTAACTGACTGTTCAAAGGAACATTTCCCATGATGCAACAACACATCAGGGGCGATGCCGCTTTTGCTCGCCCTTTTGACGCCATACACGATATTGAGTTTGACCGTAAGAACATTCTGACCAGCGCAAGCTTTTCCTCTTCCGCGCCCCCCGCATTGCCTCCCCTGCCCCCTCTGCCGGCGCTGAAGAAAGGGCTGAAACATGTTGTGCGTATTTGGGTGCAGGAGGGCAAACCATGATGCCGTTTGTCCAGCTGGAACATCGCCGACATGAACTCAGCGAGGAAGAGCAGCAAATTATTAAAAAAGAGCAGTGGATTGATGATGAAACTGCACGCCTGCTGCAGCGCTTTCCTCCTTACCTTTCCGGCTTTCGTCACTGGCGGCAGGACGCCGAAGTGAAGGCGTGCTGTGAACAGGCCGATGCGGAGGAGGCGTATCAGTATTTCATCTGGCAACTGGCTTATGGCCAGGCGCAGCGCAATTATCCGCCTCTCAGCGCTGTTGAACTCTCCACCAGCCGGACCTGTCAGCCGGGCGTCTCATCCGGCTTAACAGGCCAGATGCCGCCAGCCCGTTAAGGGGGACACCATGAATAAAGACACTTCCCGGCAGAAGCCTGCGCCTTATGTACGGCTGGCCATTATTGCTGCAGAAGCTGAGAACGCCGGCGCTTACGGATTTGCCGCAGCGGCATGGACGGCGGCTGCCGGACTGGCACGACGTGACGCTAATCGCCGGTGGGCAAATGAACGCTCAGCGCTCTGCAATAACGCGCTGAAGCGTGACTGGGGGCGCCTTGATAGCCAGGAGGAGGAAAGACATGACGTGGTTTCCTGATCCCCTTTGTGAGCAGCCAGCTGTCGCTGACGGGAGCTTTCTGACCATCACCCTGCTTATTGCGTCAGGGCTTTTATTTCAGATTTGCATCACCGTTTTCGCGTTTTATCCGGCACTGACCCACCGTGCCGACGGTGTAACGCCAGGGAGAGGTGATGGCATCTGCAAAGAGGAGGAATTCCATTGAAAACCGATCATGAACGGAGGTTTAAATCGATGCGCCAGTTAGGGTACATCTACATGGTCGCGCTAGCGATCGGGGCCGGTCTGATGACCGGTCTGGTCAGTGTGGCAGTGGCCTCATCCGTAATGGCCATGCTCATCAGCCGCTGAAGCCGGTGCCCGGTTTTAATGCCGGGCACCGTTTCTGACGGCCCCTGTATCCGGCAGTCCTGCGCCGGGTGATCGTGAACAGACCGGCAGATTGAATACCAAGAGAAAAATGATGGAACTTCGTGACGATTCACTGATTGACATGAAATTTATGATGCAGGATTCTGGCTTTACCGACCGCTACTTCTACAAGCAAATCGAGAAAGGCAGACTGCCACCGCCCCGTAAGTATGGTCGGGTGTCCCGGTGGGAATACCAGGAATATCGGCGCTGGAAGGCGTCATTTTCGCGAAAATCAGACGCCTGAACGTACACCTGTTTCATTGTGGGCATAATTGTGGGCACAGCCCATTTTCTGAACTCGAAAACCGCTTACATATCATATAACTGTCCAGCAGAAATGATGTCTGCAGGGGACACCAGTAACAGCTCTTCTGCTTTGGTTTGCCGCTTCGCTTATTGCTCCTCTCCCTCTGCCACCTCAATGCTGTTTTTCATCTGCCACAAGGTGTAAATCTGCGATCGCAGGTGCTGTTCGAGCTGGCGGATAAGCTGCTGCCGCTGGGGCGCACTGGCTGGTAGCGAGTGAATTTGCCGCAATTGTTCCTCGATGGGCTCAGCCTGCTGAAAACGGGTCATCATGCCAAATACCGAGGACTTCAGCTCACTCACCGTGATGTATTTGCCTTTTTGCTCATCCAGTCCATTCAGCCGCTCGCTTAACTGTGCCAGCTTCATCATTCCCTGATGCCAGGCCGCAAGGTTTTGCGCTGGCAACGTGCTGGCCTCAAGCTGATGCTGCCACCGCGCAGATAACGAACCCGTCTGTTCGGGCCACAGCGCCTGCGCCTGCTCCACCAGCTGCTGGCCATACGCAATATTCCAGTCGGGCGCGAGTTGCTCCAGGCGAGATAACTGCTGCTGCGTGTCGGCGATCAAGGCTGATGGTAAGGAGGTCCGCTGCCGCAGCACATCCCGCTGCTGTGGCGTGAGTGTGGCGGGCACAGGACCCAGCGATGCCACCAGCTGAGCCTGCAGTGGATCGGGCCGGTGCAGATATTGCCAGCCGCCCACCGCGACCACGCTGATAAGCAGCATGGTAAACATCCCGGCACTGAAAAATTGCCAGTTATTACGACGGGCCAGCGCCGCTGTCTGCACCTTAATCTTTGGCTGATGTTGCTGCTGCGCGACATACGCCCATCTGGCGCTATGCGAAGTTTTCGTTTCATGCGGATGTGCGGATATTGCCCCGTTAACTATCGTGGTGCCGGGCAAGATGTCGCTGGTCGTACCGTCACGACTTTCCAGCCTGGTGGCACTGTTGTGCATCAGAGCACGCAATGTATCAAGCTGGCTAAGGTGTTTAAGCTCCAGCCGCTGTAATACGGTCCCCAGGCGGGTAAGCAGTTGTTCAGCACGATAAAGCTGACTCAGATCGCCATAATTCAGGGAAAGGGTGCGCATCTGCTGCTGCACGCGCTGGCTCAGGCTGGTGAGAATGTCCATGCGCGCGTGGATCGGTTGCGGCCACAGCACACCCCACTGATGACTCACCAGCGCTTCCAGTAGCGCCAGACCTTCATTCAATCCGACCAAACCAGCCAGTTGCAGGCGGGCAAGCGTGTACCAGGCCGCGGTCTGCAACTCCACTCCGTTTTGTTTGAACAGAGAAAGGCAGCGTTGTTCAACATAAAGCCAGTCTATATCTGGCCGTGCCGGATGGGTCAATTTGCTCAGCTCTTCACGCAGAGCAGCATAATCCGGCAGCTTACGCGGGTCGCTGCCGGTTTTAATCCGACGGGCAAGCATGTCATTCATGACTTATTGTCCCTGTGAGGTATGTACAGCGTGGGAGGATACTTAATTACGCAGTTTGGTTTTTTGCCTGTTCGAGACTCTGCAGATACGATGATGCCACCGGATCTGAAACATATTGGTCAAAAGCTCTTCTATCGATTCGTCTAAGCAAGAGCGATGCTTGATAAGGTCTTTTTATGATGCAAAACCCAGGAATCAATCGCTCAAAAGATACAGGGATTGATAGACGTTTAAGTCCTGCCTGTTCAAACAGGAGTCTTGTAAAAGAGTATGCACAATGAAGCAAACCACAGCGCTAGCAATGAAAAAATAGCTTTATAAAATATTATTTTAGCACCGTGATATCGCTCAGCCATAGAGCGTGTCTCCTCCTTTCTTTTTGCCCACATATGCGCCATCCCGTTATCGAACTCAGTGATATCGCTTTGACTCGCGATAAGCTGAAAAAGTCGTTCATCCAGCCACAGGCGCCAGCAGTAATAATGAGTCAACAAAAAGAGTCCCATCAGTAATACGCAATCGACTAAAAATAAGAGATTAAAAACCAGCACCATCGGTGGCAGAGTCAGCACTGCAAAATAGCGCCAGCTCGACAGATGAATTTGCATGATTCGGCTGGTCATGATGGTATTCGACATCTCAACTCCTTGTGAAACGTTTCCAGAACCTGAAGATGGGCAGGCGTAAGTACTACCTGAGGGCGCCGGGATTTAATTAACGCCACAGCCTGCGATACAGACTCGGTATGCCCTTCACTTAGCAGCCAGGCCGCTACAACCGTTGCGCTGCGTGATAAGCCTAAGGCGCAGCATACAAGCACACTTTTATGTACTTGCTGCAGTTGGCTGAGCTTCATCACGGCCTGCCGGAGGTCCCGTACACCTGGCACCACCAAATCCATCATCGGGTAAGCTTTCCAGTGTTTAGTTTTGTGGCTGCCTTTATGAAATTCAGCTGTCAGGTCAAAAACGGCAGCCTGCGCCACGGTGGTGTCAGGAAACCGGCCCAAAGACACACCGTCATAAATAACGCTGCTCAGAGATATTCGTCTGGAAAACCATTTTTTCGAAAGCCCTGCCCCGACTAAATAGGGGAACAACAACAAGCGGGCAGAGAGGGATAACTCGCCGTGGTTGTTTTTCTGAAATATCGTCACCCCGAGCCCGGCATAGCCTGCCGCCACCGTCAATAATGCTGCAGCAGGCCACAGTAATATAGAGCTGTAAGAACGCAATAATCCCGCCATCAAAAACATGACTCCTCCAGCACAGTATTTCATGGCTAGCCGCAAGGCATGCGCTGACGGACGATGCCACAGCCAACCGCCTTCAACCGGGATGGCATAGCTAATCAGCAACCCGAACACAATCCCGCTAACAACATCGATGAAATGGTGCTGCCAGGTGGTGAGAACCGATACCGCGATCAGCAAAAACCACGCACCGGAAAACAGCCTTGCCACCTTCCCCAGATGATGACGAAAACGCAGCCACAGCAGCCATGTCAGGATGATATGCAGCGACGGGGCCTGATTATAAGGCAAATCAAACTGTTCTAGCTGGTGAAATAGCCAGCCAAACATCCCCTGCGTTTCAGGGCGCACGAAGGTAAATTTCAGCGGGAACAGGAGAAAGCCCACGCAGGCAATAAGCGATGCGGCGAGTAGCCGACAGCCGTGGCGGGTCAGTTCCTGCTTCGAAGTACAGATAAACAGCGAAATACCATACAGCAGGTCAATGCTCCAGTAAGGCACGATGGTCCAGGGCATAAACGGGATAGCATGTTCCCACTTAAGGACCATGCTTCCCACATCATGACGTGTAGCCGTGAACTGATTAACCTGCCCATAGCTGAGGAAAAACAGCGGTCCCAGCAACACCAGCCAGCACAGCCCCCGTTTCCAGAGGCTGGCGTTGTTCTGCATGAGCGCGGATTCAGCCATGCGGCTTTCTCACGGCCAGCGAGACGGTGAAAATACCAAACTCATCAATCATCTGATGGCATTTCTCGAAGCCCGCCTGCTCCACCAGCGTGTCCATCTCTTTCTGCGTGCGCACACGCATCATCCACGGAATGCCGTTTTGATGGCTGGTTAAGGTATAAGCGATAGTTTTTAACTGCGGATGCCACGGCTGCCCGGTGTAGACCAGCACACCGCCAGGCGGTATTGCCGCAGCCAGCCCGGCGAGCGAGGCTTTAATTAAGGCATTATCCGGGAAGAGTTCATACAGCCCGGAAACGATCCCCAATGTCGGAGCGGGATCAAGTGTGGCGAGAGAGTCATAGTCGAAGGCATTGCCCTTTTTGAACTGAGCTACGTGGCTTAACCCTCGCTCTTCAATCTTGGCCTGACCTTTCTCAACGTTCAGATCACTATAATCACGCAGCAGGATGCTTTCGATATCCTGATGTTTCTCCAGTGCGTCGAGCACATAGCGGCCATGTCCCGCCGCGATATCCACTACGCGTACCGGCATATCTGATTCTTTCAGCCTTGCGACAGCCTGTTCTATGACCTGCTGAATATTGATTTTGCGAACCCGGATCCCCTGCCAGCCGACACTGTTGAGGTAGTGTTTGTCTATCATTCGGCCCAGAATGCTTTTGCCTTCCGGGGAGTTTCGGTAGACATAATCCAGCGTACTGCCGGAATCAAAACCCGTCTCGTAGCCCAGGCGCATCCCATTTGACAGTCTGCCGACGGTTTTCATGCCATAGCTTAACGAAGAATAAAATATGCTCTCCAGAGAGCATGCTTTCGGTCGTGCCTGCAGTTCGCGGTAGGCGTCGGCACTCGGGCTCCACTGGTCTTCATAGCTGTAATCGAAGGTGTAGGGTTTTGCCGCATAGAGTTTGTCGACAAAGGTTTTGATTTTATCGAAGGCCTGGGCGCGATCTTTTTCGCCCAGCGTATCGTGATAGAAGCCAGGCAAAATATGCTGCTCTTTGATGGCACTGCGCAGACCGGCGTAGAACTGTTTTTGTGGCTTTGCGTGTACTACAAAATCATCCCCAGAGATAAGTAACTGGGTCGGCAGCGTAATGGCAGCAGAGTCGGACACAATGCGCTCAGCGGTTTTGTAGAGATCGAGCAGAATGTTCACCGCAATTGCCCGCGTGATGAGCTTATCCTTTTGAAAACTGGCGACACGCTCCGGATCGTGGCTAAGGTATTTCCCTTTCACATACGAGTTGACGTAAAAAAGGCCACGGACACGCTGCATCAAACCAAGGCCCGTCCTGGCGAAGGGCACATACAGTTTGACCTTAAAGGCCGGAGAAGCCAGCACCATTCCTCGAATTTTCGGCGCATAATCGTGAACCCAGGTAGAGACCAGTACCGCCCCCACGCTCTGTGCAATCACTACGATGTCCTCAAGGCTGACCTGCGCGTCCTTCGCCACGAAGCGCACAAACTCATCCACGTCCAGAACAGAGCGAGCCAGACTCGGGCTGTAACCACGATCACCCGGCGACTGACCGTGGCCGCGAGCATCCCAGGCGTAAAAATGCGTGTCAGGCATATCCAGCTCATCGACAATATGTTGCAGACGTCCGGAATGTTCATGTCCACGGTGAAACAGCACAATTACTTTCTTAGCGTTGCCTTCCGTTGCAGGCCAGTGGCGAAAATAGAGCGACTGATCATCGCTGGTTGCAAATGTGCTTTCCTGAAATAAACGTGCTTCCTTACTCATGTGATTTTCCTTGTTGCCTGCTGTTGTAACGTGACAAAACGAGTGAATAACGATTGCTTAAACGTGGCTTTATCCGCGTCGTAAAACAGCGGTTCGTCGATGAAGATGTCGATAAAAAACGGCACGGGAATTTTCTGACCTTTACCCATTGAGCGGTCCAGCCCGTGCATATAGATGGGGATAATCGGCACCTCCGGGCATTGCTGGCTCAGATGCCAGATGCCGGATTTGATCTCAGAGAATTTCCCCGGCTCGCCGCGCGTGCCTTCGGGGAAAATAATCACAATTTTCTTTGCTGCCAGCGCATCGATGCAGGCTTGCAGCGGATTAGCCTGATGGACTCCGCGATAAACAGGAATGATGCCGATGACCTTTAGAGCGAACCAACCAATCACTCTATTTCTTAGGAAATAATCTGCCGCCGCCACCGGCTGCACGTTTATCAGCGTTGAAAGTGGAAACAGCGTGAACAGCGTCAGCACATCCAGATGGCTGTTATGATTCGCTACGATAATGGTCGGGCCTTCCACAGGCAGCTTTTGACGACCCGACACGCGAACGCCCAGCCAAACCCAGACCACGGGGTACGCAATGCACAGTGTAAAGATCCAGCGCAGAAAACGGTTCATCTGCGCCCCTTATACATAGAAGTAGTAATAAAAGTGGAAGAACAGCGGCGCGGTGTAAATCAGCGAATCCAGACGATCAAGGATGCCGCCGTGCCCCGGCAGCAGTTTCCCGGAATCTTTCACGCCAAAATCACGCTTGATGGCCGACATCACCACATCGCCACAAAATCCGCTCAGGCCGATAATCACTCCGGCGCCCAGCGAATGGATCCAGTTCATCGGCGTCAGCAACGGACCGAAAATGGCTGCCAGCAGCGTGGTGGTCAGCACGCCCCCCAGCAATCCGGCCAGCGTTTTATTCGGGCTAACCTTCGGCGTAACCTTGATTTTGCCCAGTGATTTCCCCCACAAATATTGCGAAATATCGTTAAGCTCGGTGGTCGCGACCAGGAAGATCACCAGCAGTGCCCCCGCTTTGGTATCCATGCCCGGCAACACCATCAGGAACGCAACATGGCTTAAAGCAAAAACCGTCGTCATCATGCCCCAGTGCATAACGGATGCTGAGTGTAAGAACCCTTTCGTATCACCAACGAGCACCATGCGGGCGGGCAGGAATAAAAAGACGTAAATTGGGATGAAGATAATGAACATGCCGTACCACGACATGCCCACCCAGATATATTGCAGCGGGATCGCGGCATACATCCACAGCAACGGCATGCTGTCAGAGCGGCGTGTCGGAGCGAGCGTCAGATATTCCTTCAGGGACAGGAAACTGAGAAATCCGAAGAAGGTGAGCGCCAACCCTTTGGGTGACAGCATCGCCAGTGAAAATAAGCCAACGATGACCCACCAGCTGTTGATACGCTGCTGGAGTTCCAGCCAGTCACGCTGCGGGTGGCACTTTTCTAAGATGAAAATGATGGCGGTCGCCAGCACTAAAACACTGAAGATCCCGCCGAGGCAGTAATACAACGTGTGCAGGGAATCAGGCATTGGTGACCTCCAGCGCACTGCGACAGCGGTTGATTGAGGTCCAGGCCAGCAGCACAGCCAGGATACCAAAGACGATATTGGCGACGATGATGTACTGCGGCCAAAGCGCGATAAACAGCCCCAAAGCCCCCAGCACAAAGGCACGGTCACTTTTCCCCATCGGACCACGATAATTTCGTATGCCTGTAAGCGTCTGAGCGATAACACCACCAAACTCTGTCAGCCACGACAACAACACAACCAGAACAACCAGCCATGGCGATATACCGGTCAAAAATGCAAATGCAAGATAAAGCGCTGCATCAGCTATGATATCTCCGATCTCATTAAGAATGGCCCCAAGCTGGCTTTTCTGATTAAACTCGCGTGCCAGCATGCCGTCTATCGCATTCAGCGCCATACGAAGAAACAGAAAGACGGGTAGTAAAATGTAAAGACAAGGGTCGGGAAACAGCATCAACCCCGCACCGAGCATCATCGAGAAAATTGCCGCACTGACGGTTACCTGATTAGCCGTTACCCCCCGCAGAAACAACACGCGGACTAATGGCCGTAATAAATCCTGAAATTTTGGTTTAATATCGTAAAGAGTCATATTTTAATTTGATAGTCCATTTATCATAAAAAACATTCACTACCTGGCATTTCAATACTCACTGCCAATAATAAGACACAGTGAAATTCCCGCACATTTTAAATATGCTGGCTATGGTGTTCGTTGACATCACTATCCATTTAATAGCGCGCAGGTATACCTGCACATTTCGCCATCCCTACTCGACTTGTTAGTTCCTTTATTAATCAAACTGATGCCCCCCAAATAGGGTTTGACTATTAATGCAGCAGCAGAATGCCGTAGAAAGATAAAACAGCGACGCCACCAAGAAGATATAGTGGTGACAGCGCAACATCTGTTGCCACTGCAGCCGGATAGAGAAGTCGTTTCGCAGAGAGAGTATTATTGGTATAGAATTTCACCTTAATCGGATGGTCAAACCGGAAAACATCAGCAGGAACATGCGCTTTTTGATGTATGGTGCCCCGAAGTTCAGAGAGTCTGATTTCGCATTCACCAGCACCTTTATTATCACCGAGGCAATACCACTCTGATAGCTTGAGAATATTTAAGATAAGCATTTTCTCAGACTGATCCCGATAGCTATATTTCAGGGTAATCTCGCCGCTGAACTGATTTTTTCCTTTATTCAGCATGAATGTACCATCTTCAGATACCCTGACTCTGCCTTTATCAATTTTACCAGACACCAGTGCGCGCAAAAAATCTCTCGCGCCTGAGGTAAGGGCATAATCAAAATGATTACCAATAAAAACCCAGCTGTAATTTTCCTTTACTGATTCGGTGATGGTTGCTGCAGTGATCACATCATCGTTATACAACTCTCGGCCATTTTCATGATTTTTTATGTCATTTCTCAGTTGTTTTGTTGCACAACCTGACAAAACCAGGATAGTCAGCACTACCGAAAGACTATTAAGCAATTTTTTTGTAAACTTATCCAAAGTCATTCCTTTTATAAGTAGCATTGATATTCAAGAAATATCTATTGACGTCGACACGCCCCCATCACGGCTTGATCACCATATATCAGAGGCGCGCATGTTAGTTGGTAGGTTTTCACATTTCCAGATCTGTGGTGTATTTCGTTATTTTGGGATTCTCCACGTCAACTTTAAGTATTTTTTCATGCCTGGATGCAATGACTGATATGCAAAAAACTATTGCTCATTCCGGTTTTGCTACGAAAGGAGCGCCAGAATTAAACCAAAAAATGTGCTCTCATCAAAAACCTGTCCTGAGGGAGATAAAGCACCAGGCGGAGTAAAGGCCCACTTGTTCATCGTTCCAGACCGCATAAATAATCGCCCCAGAGGCGTCACGAGTCTTCCATTATGGAAGGTCGCCTCCACACACCCGGTTACACTCTGACCATAAAGGAATGCCGGCACAAATTTTACATACCGGTCGTCCATACGCAGAACGACGGCGGCAATATCAAAAGCCCCGCCCTCCAGCAACAAGTCTGTAACAGAGACGGTAAACGTCTCAACATGCAGTCCTGTACTTTCCAGCCACGTATTCATCTGCTCCTGAAGTTGCGTTATTCGCAGGCAAAACTCCGCAATATCTGCCTGATTCTTACTGACAGATGAAGCCGGTGCAGACTGTCTGGTCTGTAGTTTTTCGAGAAACTGTGACTTTACTGACATGATGCTATCTGACCTTACAGACGGGTTGTGGTATCAAGATACTGCTGTTGCTTCAGATGGCGTGCCACCGCTGGCACTCAGCAGCGGCAGAGCGACAATAACGTCAACAGCTTCACTGCCGGCGGCAAAAGACAAATCACAGACCGGAGGAAGCGTGTCAGCCAGGTCGGTATCAATGAGGGTACCGTCCTGAAAGCGCACCACCAGACGGGTGGCGTTCAGGCGCGAGAGCGCCAGTGCTGCATCGTCAAATTCTGCCGCCACCACGCCCCAGGGATGAGAAACCCCCATCCGCGCGACCATGTCGGCAACGTGTTCATTCCAGCGAGCCTGCTGCTGGAATTGTTGCGGGGCCAGAGCGGCCCCATCCTCCCAAAGTGGGCGGTAAATTTTCATCCCTGATTTCCCCTCGCCTTACGATTTCGCCTTCGGCATCTGGGAAACCAGTGACAGGTTGACGTCCATGCCCTCCACCTGGAAGTGTGGGATGGCGTATAGCCTGACGCGGAAAAAGCCCGGGTTATCGTCGATATCTTCCACTACCACCTTCGCGTCGCGCAGCGGGTGAGAAGCCTGCAGCTCATCGCCCGGATCGGTCATTTCGGTCACCAGACCGCGCACCCAGGTGTTTAACTCCAGTTCCAGCAGACGCCGATCCTTGGTGGTGCCGATGTTTTCACGCTGAATCAGCTTCAGATAATGCGCGATACGCGACAGCAGGAAGATATACGGCAGACGGGCGTTAATGCGGCTGTTGGCGGTGGCATCCGCAGTGTCATACAGCGCAGGTTTCTGGGTGGAGTTGGCTGAGAAGAAGCAGCTGTAGTCGCGGTTTTTGTAGTAGGACAGCGGAATGAAACCGAGATTGGCGAACTCGAATTCGCGGGTTTCCGGGATCATTACCTCACTCGGGATCTTCACCTGATTACCGGTGCCCAAATCGTACAGATGAATCGGCAGATCCTGCACCGCACCACCGGCCTGTGGACCACGGATTTGCACGCACCAGCCATTGTTAATGAAGCTGCGCACCATGTTGGATGCGAAGGCAAACGAGGCGTTGGTCCACAGGTATTTGTCGTGATCCGGGCCTTTGACTTCTTCAACGTAGTTGAAGCTGCGCACCGGTACGGTGTCCGGGCCATACGGCAGGCGACCCAGCACACGCGGCATCACCAGACCGATGTAGCGCGAATCGTCCGTCTCGCGGAAGGATTTCCACTTGATGTATTCAGCGCGGTCAAAATAGTTACCGATATCTTTGATGGCCGCCACGTCTTCCATTGAATCCTTGAGGAAGAATTGCGGGCCGGCAGAGCCGATAAACGGCATATGCGCCGCAGCAGACACTTTTGAAATATTGCGCAGCAGGGCAACATCCTGCGCAGACGCATCAAACTCATAAGCGGAAATCAGCGCCGCAATCGGCTCGCCGCCTGGTGTGTCATACTCATCAATATAGGTGTGTTTATACAGGCCGCTCTGGATAATTTCCGGGCTGTCTTCAAAGTCCTGACGCAGATCTTCTTTAGACATATCCAGCAGTTCGACTTTCACGTTCTGGCGGAAATCGGTTTTATCGACAAGGGATTTCACACCGCGCCACAGGCTCTCCACAGCCTGGAACTCTTCGCTGTGCATGACCGCATCCAGCTGACGACTGATCTGGTGATCCAGCGCGGCGATATGGTGGTCAATCAGGTTTTTGTCGAGTTTTTCAACTTTTGCGCCTGATTTTTTCAGGCAATCCAGAAATACCTGCATGCCGGCGGTTAAACGCTCATCCGCCGTTGCATCCGACATCGCCTGCGCATCCTGCCAGATATCCAGCGCGCTCAGCTCAGAAACCGGGTTAAGATTGATTTTTTCAAACAGGGTGGCATAGACCCCACCGGTTGCCGGACGTTCCAGCACCACGCTCTCGCCACCCGTCGCATTCTCATTATTTACAGACATCAGCATCTTCCTTATTAATCCGTTAAATCATCGTGATGGTTATGGCTGTTTTGGTGCCAGGGTTGAGAGCTCAGCGCGCAGTTCTGCGCTTAACGCCGGGTCCAGCAGAATTTTTTCCAGCTCCTTTCGGAAGGCCTGGTTATCCAGCAGGTTGGCTTTTAAATCACGCAGTAAATTGCGCATGGAAAGCATGGCCTTCAGCTGAGGTATTTGCCGGGAGACCTGTTCCGGAGAGAAATCTTTCATGCTCTGGAAAGTCAGACTGATGCTGTCTTCGCTGCCGTCATCGGCCAGCGTATTTTTAACGGCAACCGTGACTTTGGGCGTATATTCGGAAAGCACTGCGTCAAAATTATTTTTGTTCAGATTAACTTTGGCTCGCTCTGATAATGGTGCGGACGCCTGACCATGACTGAAGTCGCCCGCCACCAGTAATTTCAGCGGAAGCTCGGTTTTCTTGCTTGCGCCACCGGTATGCAAGTCAAGTTTTAAGTTAATACGTGCCTTTGGCACTTCATTCTGGAAACTATCTGCCATTTCATCATCCCTCTGTTTATCTCAGCGCACATTTTTCGCGCCATACTACTTTAGAGGTAACAACAGAGCAATGATCGACAGAAAAGCAAATACACAGATCTTTAAGCTGCTAAAGTGACACACGAAAACCATTAAAACTAAAAAAGGCAGATCATTGTCACCAGAAACCAGCTAAAAAAACTGGCAAAGACATTAAAGGCCGCACATTAATGCCAATAAAAAATAAAGTTGTGGATTAATATTAACAAAGCGTGAATTTATTGATTCAGGTCAAAATAAAAAATCCGCCAGAAACCATCCCACCATCAAGAAAGAAATGACATAAAAAGATAAAAATTGCGGATAAAAGCAGTGCGGAATTTCATACAGGACGGTAATGAGATGAAGTAAAGATTTCAGGTAAAACAGAGCGCAACTAAGCCCCGTGCTACATCCGTTCAACGTAATCGTATAAATCACCACCCATGTGGGAAATTTCGTATAAATAACGTTCGGATGCGACCAGAGGGAATCAATCAGGATAGCGTGGTTCACGACATAATGACGTACGCGATCAATCGCGCCGCTGCTAATTCAGTAATCTATTCCTCACAAACTTCATTCCAACTGCCCCGTCAGCGCTGACGCCATGCCGACGGTGCCATGCCGTGCAGTTGGCGGAAGCGGTTGCTGAAGTGGCTGGAGGAGTGGAAACCGCAGCGCAGGGCAATCTCGGTAAGCGACAGCGTGCTGAATTGCAGCAGCTGCTGCGCGGCTTCCATACGGCGGCGCATCACATACTGGTGCGGCGCTTCGCCGGTGCTACTGCGGAACATACGTGCAAAATGGTATTCGCTAAGCACCGCCTCTGCCGCCAGTTGGGCCAGCGTTAACGGCTGATCCAGCTGCGTATCGATCAGCGCCAGCACGCGGCGCAATACCGCCGGCGCCAGTCCGCCGCGTACCTGCGGCAGCTGCCACTGTACCTCGCTGTAGCGCTGCAGCAGATGGGTCATCAGTAGTGTTGAGGCGCTGCTCAGCATCAGCTGGTTGGCCGGTTGCTGCCAGTCGGCGCTCAGCAGAAAATGACGATACAGCTGGGTGATGCGGTCATCGTCGGCAAAAATCTTCTCATGCAGGTTAAGCTGCGCCGGGCTGCGATCCCACACCTGCTCACCGAGGTGACGCAAATGCGCATCGGTGCAGTAGAGGTGCACGAAGGATAAATCCGCGCGCAGATCCCAGGTCGACTCAGTGCCAGACGGCATCAGGCAAAAGCGATCCGGCGCGCCGCCGTTGCGCCAGCCGTGCGGTGTTTTGTGCCAGGTATCGTAACCGTCAGCCACATAAAGGCTAAGCGTATGGTGATCGCTGAGGTTGGTCACGCGATCGCCACTGTTGAACCACGCCGCCAGCCGAATGCCGCCGCTCAGCTGCACGCTATCGCGCAGCTGTGCTTTGTGACGCTGAAGCATAGTAAATGTCTGATATTCCGGCATGGTCTGACATCGCTCTCTGGGTTGATGTCCTGTAGTTTACGCAACTGACCGGACAGAAAACAGGCCAATGCCGGACCAGGCGGGAAAAAGCGCAAGAATTTGCAAGTGCTGCGCAAAGCCATGCAAGCCGCGCTCCTGTCACTCAGGCACACTGCGAGCCTGATTCCGCCGGAGAGTTTCTGATGAACCTGATGTTATACCTCGCGGTGGTGCTGATTTGGGGCACCACCTGGATTGCGATTTTTCTGCAGCAGCAGGCCGCCGATACGCCGGTACTGGTGGCGGTATTCTGGCGCTTCCTGTTCGCCTCGTTGACCATGCTGGTGCTTCTCCGGCTGCTGAAACGTCTGCGTACGCTGGATGCGCGTGACCACCTGTTTTGTCTGTTACAGGGCGGCTGCGTATTCGGTTTTAATTTTGTCTGCTTTTACCACGCGGCAGCGATGATCAGCACCGGACTGGAGTCGGTGATTTTTTCGATGGCGGTGCTGTATAACGCGCTCAACAGCTGGATCTTTTTCCGCCAGCGCCCGCCTTTCCGCCTGCTGCCCGCCGCCACGCTGGGTCTGGGCGGGATTGTCGCGCTGTTCTGGCAGGATATTCAGTCAGCCCATGTTGCGCCGCAGCTGCTGTCGGGCGTGGGGCTGAGCGCGCTGGGCACGCTCGGTTTCTCCTTCGGCAATATGATTTCCACCCGCCATCAGCATCGTCAGCGCGACGTGCTGACCACCAACAGCTACGCCATGCTGTACGGTGCGCTGATCATGGCCCTGCTGGCGCTGGTAAATGGCGACGCGCTGGCGCCGGCGCTCAATCTGCAGTGGCTGGGAGCGATGAGCTATCTGGCGCTGTTTGGATCGGTATTGGGTTTTGGTGCCTACTTCACGCTGGTGGGGCGCATCGGTGCCAGCCAGGCGGCTTACAGCACCCTGCTGTTTCCACTGGTGGCGCTGACGCTTTCGACGCTGTATGAAGGCTATCAGTGGCATAGCAATGCTATCGTCGGGCTGGTGATGATTCTGGCAGGGAATATGGTGATGTTCGTGCGCTGGCCGGCTCATCGCCGGTTACGTCTGGCGTGAAGCAAGAGCGGGCATGGCGCCCGCTCTGTCACTCCTCTAGCGCCAGCCCCCGACGCCGATGTTGAGCTGGTGAGGTTGGTTAATGGCTTTTCTGGCAATCCAGTAAAGCAGAACGCGTTCATCATCTCTGTCGCGGTCGGCCATCGCCAGTAATTTCAGCGACAGGGTGGACCTGGTCACAGGCTGCTGTTCATCGCTTAACTCGATAACCGCCTGACCGATGATGCAGCAAACCTCATCCCCGCTGGATACGGATTCATATGCCCGGTCTTTCATATTTCCTCCTGTTGAATGAACTATAAGCCTGGCAAAGTTCCTGCGTTTTGCCGCGCAGATGCTGCGCTTAAAACACCCTGTTACACATGCTCACCTGTCGCAATGCCTGTTCATGTGACGACATCCGCGCTGCGCTTAAGCAAAGGCGCAATACCATTCATACCGGTTTCACAGCATTTCATTCCGTCTCCCGCTCCGTTCACGCCCGTCCGCACCACCCGCGCCCGCGTGAGGCTTATTATCGCTGCAGATTCCGTATTCCCGGATGGGAGAGAGAAAATGACAACAGCCGTTAACCCTAATCATCAGCGTATTCGTATTCTTACCCTCGTCGGCACCATCATTACCCAGTTCGCGCTCGGCTCGGTTTACACCTGGAGTCTGTTTAACGGCCAGCTGGCACAAAAGCTGGATGCGCCAGTCAGCCAGGTGGCTTTTTCCTTTGGTCTGCTCAGTCTTGGTCTGGCGATTGCCTCCTCGCTGGCCGGCAAGCTGCAGGAGCGCTTTGGCGTGCGCAACGTCACCATCGGCGCCGGTATTCTGATGGCGATTGGCTTCTGGCTGACCGCTCATGCCGACAACCTGATGATGCTGTACCTGAGCGCCGGTATTCTGGTCGGGCTGGCCGATGGCGCGGGCTATCTGATGACGCTCTCTAACTGCGTGAAGTGGTTTCCGGAGCGCAAAGGGCTGATTTCGGCCTGTTCGATCGGCGCTTACGGCCTCGGCAGCCTCGGCTTTAAATTTATCTGCGGCGCGCTGCTCAGCAGTCAGGGGCTGGAAAATACCTTTATGATTTGGGGCGTGCTGGCGATGGCGATGATCATTGCCGGTGCCCTGATGATGCGCGATGCGCCGCTGCAGCAGGCTGGCTCACGTCAGCAGCAGGCGGCACAGGAGTTTACGCTGGCACAGTCGGTGCGTCTGCCGCAGTACTGGATGCTGGCACTGATGTTCCTGACGGCCTGCATGAGTGGTTTGTATGTGATTGGCGTCGCGAAAGATATTGGTGAAGGCCTGGTGCACCTGAGTACGCAAACGGCGGCCAATGCGGTGACGGTAATTGCCATTGCCAACCTGAGCGGACGACTGATTCTCGGCGTACTGTCGGACAAAATGGCGCGCATCCGGGTTATTTCGCTGGCACAGCTGGTTTCGCTGAGCGGCATGAGCATCCTGCTGTTCACCCACATGAATGAAACTACCTTCTTCCTGTCGCTGGCCTGCGTGGCGTTCAGCTTTGGCGGCACCATCACCGTCTTTCCGTCACTGGTCAGTGATTTCTTCGGCCTTAACAACCTGACCAAAAACTACGGCCTGATCTATCTCGGCTTCGGCATCGGTAGCGTGCTTGGCTCGCTGGTGGCTTCGGTGTTCGGCGGCTTCACCGTGACCTTCAGTCTGATTATGACACTGCTGGTGATCTCGCTGGTGCTGTCGCTCAGTATCCGTCTGCCAAATCGTCAAAACCTGGCCGCGCCGGTACTGCATAATTAATTCACCACCCTGCCGTGTAATTGCACGGCAGGCTTTTTACTGATGACCACAGAATTGATCACGCGTTGAGAATGACTGTTATTTAACCTTGCATTTCAGAGTAATCGGGTTATTATCAGGCGCTATTCAGCTTATTCCGATTGGTTTATTTCCCGCCCTGTCACTTTTAGCTTTTAATTGACATATCTGGTAATAATTACGGAAATAACTCTACATTCACTGCATCTTCACTCCACTTTTCCCGGTTAATCTGGCCTCATTGGAAAAGAGGAGGACTCTCCATGAAGAAGTTAATAAAAGCTGCTTCGGTGGTGGCGATTATGACCATGCTAAGCGGGTGTATTATCGAGCACGATCATGGACGCGGTCCCGGCTGGGGCCACGGGCACGGCGGCGGCTGGCATCACGGCCATGGCGGCTATCGTCACTGGTAATTGGGCAAAGCACACACAGCACATAATAAAAAATGAATAAAATAAGGGCGGGAATCAATCCCGCCCTTATTTTTTAGCTTTTCACCGCGTAATTACATTGATACCAGACTTTCTTCAGGCCAGGCAAATTGCTGTCCTGCGCCGGAAGCGACTCGACTTTATCGAAGCCGCGCTGGTTACAGTAATTCGCCAGATCAAGTTCCAGCGCATCTTTATCCAGCTTCTGTGGATCGTAACGATACTGTACGGTATTTGAACGGGCATCTTCATCCACGCGCTCAAAACCCCCGGGTTTGCTGACACTACAACCGGCCAGCATAAAAAGCGCTAACGCGCTAATAAGCATTTTATTCATTAGGGTGTCCTCATCAGACGTTGCAGTGTAAAAGGCAACGTCACACGCCTCTATAGGAAAAAGACGCGAAATGTCCGATTAATGCAAAGCTTTCGCCAATCAAATCAATAAAACCAAACGGTTTTCCTTATCACATCAGCAGTGAGAAGATGACTTCAGACAAAACGAAGTCTGCACCACACCAGGTGATACCCACAAAAAGACATACTGAAAGTGACCTTTATGCCCGTGCTGAGCGGGCTTTTTTTTCGCCCGTTATCCGGTAAGGCTGACCATCTTACGCAAAAGATTGGCCGCTTGTTTGTCCGGCAATGCGAGAATTCCGCTGTAAAGATCAATCGACATCGCGCACATCGTGCCGCGATCCACCGCCGTATCCGCCGGCATATTCAGCTGCTGCAGCTTATCGCCCCACTTGCCATACAGTTTTTCCACCACGCGCTGCAGATCGCGCTGCGCCTGAGGCTGATCCACCGCCAGCTCATCGCCGGTACTGTTTTGCAACAGTGCCTCGAGCGCTTCACCATCGCGCTGATTGAGCTCCGGCGACAGCACCTGTTGCAGATTGACGCCACCGCTGACCTGTGGATAGAGGAAACGGAAGCAGCGCTGCGTATCCTGCTGCTGCAGCGCCTGCATCTCCTGCACCGAAACGCGGATGTAGTTGATGATCGCCGCATCGCTGGCGCGCGCCATGCGCTGATTCACCAAATCCATCAGCCAGCCGCGCATATCGCCCAGCGCCTGCTCCGCAGGTACGCCCTCTGCCAGCTTGTGCTGCAACTCGCGATTCAGCAGTTGCCACAGCGCCGGCTCCTGCACTTTCAGTACGCGATAACCCGGCGCGTCGCTCAGTTGGGTAGCCACCTGCGCCGCCAGCGCCTCGCGCTCCTGACGCGGATGCAGCCAGCTAAACCACAGCAGATTGGCCAGCAGCACAGGCAGCAAAAACAGCAGGACACCCTGCCAGACGCGCAGCGCGGTGGTGCGCAGCAGTATCACGATGATGATCGCCAGCAGCACAAAAGCGGCCAGCGTGAGCGGGAAAAGCGAGAACATGGAGCGACATTAATCCTTGCGAACGTCAATTAAAACCGGACAGCTGGCGCGTTCAATCACTGCTGCGCTTACCGAGCCTTTCAGCAGGCGGTTGAGCGGCGACAGGTGACGACGGCCCATTATAATCATACTGGCGTGCAACGCCTCAGACTGCGCCACAATGGTTTCCGCCGCTTCACCGGCCAGAATCAGCCCGCGTGCGTCAATGCCAGCGCGCAGCAGCGGTGCCAGCGCGCAGCAGCGGTGCCAGCGCATGGCGTACCACCATTTCAGCCGTGTTTTGTTCATCCTGCGCCACGGCAAAATCGTCCGGATCTTCCCCGGCGTCAATCTCAATCGGCTGATTGCACGACGAATAAGCCGGATCGACACAGCACAGCACGGTGACCTGCGCCTGTTGCGCCAGCGCCTGTTCAATGGTCAGAGCGATCACTTTTTCCGCCACCGGTGAGTTATCGATGGCCATCAGCAAGGTTTTCATCAGTCGGTTATCCTTCCGCAGCAGTTATTTTGCCAATTTCGCGAATCAGCGCCTCTTTACACTTTATCAGCGCTGTCCGGTAATGCGCTTCCTGGCGGTGAAAACGTGCCGTCGGCACCAGCAGTGAGATCGAGAAGCGCCCGAACAGCGTATCAATCGCGACCGCCATGGTGGAAATGCCCTCCAGCGTTTCGCCGCGATCGATAGCCAGTCCGCTGGCGCGCACCTCCGCAATCAGCGTCAGCAACTGCGGCAGCGTTTTTACCGTCATTTCCGTCAGTTCCGCATAGGCTTCACCGACCATCACCCGCACATCTTCGTCGCTCTCCAGCGCCAGCAGCGCCCGGCCACCGGACGTACTGTAGAGCGGCAGATTCAGGCCGATGTGGGGCACCACGCGCAGCTCACGCGTGGCCACCACGTAATGGACAATCGCCAGCTGCGTCCCGCTGGCCCGCGCCAGCGACACCGTTTCATTGATTTCCGCCGAGAGTTGTTCGAGGAACGGCCGGACAATTTCCACCACGTCACTGTGCACGCTGGAGATCAGCTTCAGCAACGCCGGACCGAGGCGCAGCCCGCCGGCCCCGCCGCTGCGCACCAGCTGCGCGCTATCCAGCGCCGCCACGATGCGCTGCACCGTCGAGCGCGGCAGATCGACCACCTGCGCAATTTCACCCAGACTCATGCCGCCCGGATGCTCACCGAGCGCATTTAAAATTTTTGCCGCACGCGCAATGACCTGAATGCCACCCGCTTTTTCATCCTCACGGCTTGAGGGAGGTTCTACCATGATACGTTCCTTTTTGGCCTGCCCTACTTTAGCGCGAACGATCGCACTTTTACACCCTGTATCACATTGCAATACACCATATCGAAATGTAAGATGCGAGCTGTATCACATCGCAATACACTGCATCAACCAATAACGAGACACCTGCTATGAATGCCCAGCCCGTGGCGGCACCGGCACCGCATCCTTTTACCCTGCGCCTCGCGCTGGGTCTGGTAGGGGTGCTGATCGCCGCGCTGACCTCCGGATTAAACGATCGCGTCACCGACATCGCGCTGGCCGATATTCGTGCCGCAATCGGCATTAGCTACGATGACGGCAGCTGGATTATCTCGGCCTATCAGGCAGCGGAAGTCGCCGCGATGATGATTGCACCGTGGTTCGCCGTCACCTTTTCGCTGCGCCGCTTCGCGCTGGCGGTGTCGGCCGGTTTCATGGTGTGCGGTGTCCTGCTGCCCTTTATGCCCACGGCCCCGCTGTTTATTGCGCTGCGCGTGGTGCAGGGACTGTTTGGCGGCGCTCTGCCGCCGCTGCTGATGACGGTGGCGCTGCGCTTTCTGCCACCGCCGATCAAACTTTATGGGCTGAGTGCTTACGCCCTCACCGCCACGTTTGGCCCGAATCTGGCGGCGTCGCTGGCGGCGTTCTGGACCGATGACGTCAGCTGGATGTTTGTGTTCTGGCAGGTGGTGCCGGCCATGCTGATCGCCATGCTGCTGATCGGCTGGGGTCTGCCGCAGGATCCGCTGCGCACTGAGCGATTTAAACAGATTGACCTGTTCGGCATGCTGAGCGGCTGCTCGGGCATGGCGCTGCTGATTCTGGCGCTGACGCAGGGTGAGCGTCTCGACTGGCTCAGCTCGCCGCTGTTTGTCGCCCTATTATTCAGCGCGCTGGCGTTGCTGATTGTGTTCTTTATTAATGAATGGTTTCACCCGCTGCCGCTGTTTAAGTTGCAGATGCTGCGCCGCCGTAATTTGTCGCACGGTTTGCTGGCGCTGGCGGGTGTACTGATTCTGGCGCTGTCCGGTTCGGCGCTGCCGTCGGCCTATTTTGGTCAGGTGGAGGGGTTTCGCACGCTGCAGTTCGCGCCGCTGGCGTTGACCATCGGCCTGCCACAGCTGCTGATTGCACCGCTGGTCGCCAGCCTGCTGAATATCCGCTGGATTGACTGCCGCTGGGTGCTGAGCGCCGGTGTGCTGCTGCTGGCGACCGCCTGCCTGCTGGGCATGCAGATCACCACCGACTGGGCGCGGCAAAACTTCTGGCTGATGCAGGTCTTGCAGGCGTTTGGTCAGCCGATGGTGATTCTGCCGGTGCTGATGAGCGCCACCAGCGTGGTCGCGCCGCCGGAAGGACCGTTCGCCTCCGCCATGTTCAATACCGTACGCGGCTTTGCCAGCATTGCCGCCAGCACGCTGGTGGAGTGGTTTATCAGCCATCGTGAGCAGTTTCACTCCAGCGTGCTGGTCGATCAGGCTGCCAGTCGCAGCTGGCTGATGACCGCAACGGATAGCCAGCAGTCCAGCAGCAGCCTGCCGCTGTTGGCCAACGGCAGCGCCAGCAGCGCGGCCAATCTCAGCGGCTTCGCCACCCTGCTGAAGCATCAGGCCATGGTGCTGAGCCTGAGCGATGCGTATCTGATGCTGATCGCTTTCGCTGTCGGGCTGTTAGTGCTGACGCTGTGCCTGGCGAAACGCGTCTGGCCACCGCAAACCCTGATTCAACCTGTTACCAAAACTCCGGAATAACTGTTATGCACGCTTTTGCTATGAAACGAACACTCCTGCTGAGCGCCCTGCTGCTGGTTTTGCTGGCGATGGCGTTCTGGCTGTGGTCAGCCATGACCGGCAACGATCATCGCACTGATGATGCCTGGGTGAATGCCGATTATACGCTGGTGGCTCCGAAGGTGTCCGGCTATGTCGCCCACGTCAACGTGCAGGATAACCAGCGCGTGCGGGCTGGCGACGTGCTGGCGACGCTCGACGACCGCGACTATCGCGTGGCGCTGGAGACCGCACGGGCCAATCTGCAGGTCAGCGACGCCAAACGGCTGAGCGCGCAGGCGCAGCTCGACCAGCAGCAGTCCACCATTGCCGAGGCCCGCGCCACGCTGGCCGCCAGTCAGGCATCGGCGCAGTATGCCGGACAGAGCGCGGCGCGCTACAACCAGCTGTACAAGAGCGGCACCATAGCCGCTGACGATCAGCAGAAAGCCAGCTCAACCCAGCGTTCCGCCGCCGCCACGGTGCGCCAGAGCGCAGCAGCGCTGGCGGCGGCCGAACAGCAGGTGAAGGTGCTTGAGGCCGCGCTGCGTCAGGCGGAGGCTGATGTCGCGGCGGCGCAGGCCAGCGTCGACCAGGCTGGGTTGAATCTCTCTTATACGCGTATTATTGCGCCGGTGGATGGCATGGTGGGTCAGCGTTCGGTGCGCGTGGGAGCCTGGGTCAGCGCGGGTACGCGTCTGCTGGCCGTGGTGCCGCTACAGCAGACTTACATCACCGCCAATTATCTGGAGACGCAGCTGGCGGATGTGCGCCCGGGCCAGAGAGTGGTGGTGAAGATTGATGCATTGCCCGGCAAGACCTTCACCGGTCACGTTGACAGTATTGCGCCCGCTACCGGCGCCACGTTTTCCGCGATTGCCCCCGATAACGCCACCGGCAACTACACTAAAGTGGTTCAACGTTTGCCGGTGAAAATTGTGCTGGATCCGCATCAGAGCGATCTGGCGCAATTACGTGTCGGCATGTCGGCGATTCCGCAGATTGAGACCCGATGAAAATGTGAGCAACTTCTCAGAAGTGACCTATTTATTTTCGGATCGATTCCGCGTAAATTAGCGCTCGATCCTGTTTCGGGGCAGCCCGAAGCGACCTGAGTAGAAAGCGTGTAGCGATGATGAACTCCACCTTTCTCTTATTCTGTTCGGGTTACGCTGGTTTGGGATCGCCATCATTGTAACCGCTCAGAGGAGTTGTTTTGTGAAATACGCCTTGATGGGAATCTCTTTCTTCGTCTTACTTTGGGTCGGCACCTTCGTGCTGATGCTGTAAAGACGCCAGCCGGGGCGACCGCTCAGTCGCCCCGATTTGTAGTTACTCTGCTTCTTCCACCGCTTTTACCGTTCCCGGCAAAATACCGTCGGCGCGGAACATCGCTTTAATGCCACGCACCGCCTGACGAATACGATCGCTGTTTTCAATCAGGGCAAAACGCACGTGGGTATCGCCGTAGTCACCAAAGCCAATGCCCGGCGAGACGCACACTTTCGCCTCCTGCAGCAGTCGTTTGGCGAATTCGAGCGAGCCTAAATGCGCGTAATGGTCGGGGATTTTCGCCCAGACGTACATGGACGCTTTCGGCAGATCGACCATCCAGCCTGCCTCATGCAGCCCCTTCACCAGTACATCGCGCCGGCGTTTATACTGCTCGGCGATATCACGCACGCACTGCTGATCGCCCTCCAGTGCCGCAATCGCCGCCACCTGCAGCGGTGTGAAGGTGCCGTAGTCGTGATAGCTTTTGATGCGTGCCAGTGCCGCCACCAGCTCTTTGTTGCCGACCATAAAGCCGATGCGCCAGCCCGCCATGTTGTAGCTTTTTGACAGGGTAAAGAATTCCACCGCCACATCGCGCGCGCCCGGCACCTGCATGATTGACGGCGCTTTCCAGCCATCATAGGTGATGTCGGCGTAGGCCAGATCGTGGATGACCAGCACATTGTACTGTTTCGCCAGCGCGATGACGCGCTCAAAGAAGTCCAGTTCCACGCACTGCGATGTCGGGTTGGACGGGAAGCCGAGGATCATCATCTTCGGTTTCGGGTAACTTTCGCGGATGGCGCGTTCCAGCTCATTGAAGAAATCTACCCCAGCGACCAGCGGCACCGAGCGCACCTGCGCGCCGGCGATCACCGCACCGTAGATGTGAATCGGGTAGCTGGGATTGGGCACCAGCACGGTGTCACCGTGATCGAGCGTCGCCAGCATCAGGTGCGCCAGCCCCTCTTTCGAGCCGATGGTAACGATAGCTTCGGATTCCGGATCGATATCCACCTGATAACGCTCGGCGTACCAGCGCGAAATGGCGCGACGCAGGCGCGGAATCCCTTTGGAGGTAGAGTAGCCGTGCGTGTCTTCACGCTGTGCCACCTGACAGAGCTTTTCCACGATGTGCGGCGGTGTCGCGCCATCCGGGTTGCCCATGGAGAAATCGATGATGTCTTCGCCGCGCCGGCGCGCAGCCATCTTCAATTCAGCCGTGATGTTAAATACATAGGGGGGCAGACGTTCAATACGCGAGAAACGACGGGGTGTGCTGTTATCAGCCATGATGTCCTCTGGATTACGTTAGCGCCCGGACCGTCCGAGCGACGCTGGTCACTGCCGTGACCGAAACAAGAACATAACGCGCTGATAACAATATTGTCGAGGGGGGACGGCAAATTTTCTTAGCCTGCTTCGTTCAAGCGCCCAAACACCCAATCGTTTACCCACTGGCCGTTGAGGCGGTAGTTATCGCGCAGCGTGCCTTCCAGCGCGAAACCGTTCTTTTCCAGAATGCGCCGCGACGGCCAGTTGCCCTCAATCACCAGCGCTTTAAGTTTATGGAAGTCGGCCTGCAGCAGGAACGTGCACAACGCCTGCAACGCTTCGCTGCCGTAGCCCTGACCGGTACAGGCGTGGCGCAGCATGTAACCCACTTCGGCCTGACGATACGGATGCCACTCGGCGCTGCAGCCAAACAGGCCAATCGCTTCACCGCTGTCGCGCAGGCGCGCCACCAGGCACAGCATGTGAAAACTGCTGGGTTGCCACGGTGCCAGCCGCTCGTTAAAGCGCTGGCGGATATCGTTTTCATCGGGGATCTCGCTCACCCAGGTCATGGTCGCGGCATCTTCATGGACCGCTTTGAAAATCTGCCAGTCTTCCGGCTGTAACCGGCTGAGGGACAAACGAGGGGTGAGTAATTGCATGGCCACGCTCCGCTGTTGTGCTTACGGCAACATAGCAAACCGCATCCGTGACAACCAGTGACCGCTGCACGCTTTGAGCAATCCTCTTTTTGGCACTCGGGATTTCCTCTTTTCAGGTTTCATAGCGGATAATCTGCCTTGCTTCCTTTCAGGGACGGGTGTTACGGGCGGATCTGGTCGCCATAAATGGCGCCCCTACGGTGTGTCAGTGGCCAATTTTACACGGCGCGCATCTTCCAATCTGGTCGCCATAAATGGCGCCCCTGCAATGCATCTGCGGTCCTGTAGGGTGCGCATTGATGCGCACCGGCAGCGCGCACCTTAAAAATTGATCCAGGCTATGAGAAACGTCTGCAGCTTGCCGGGACGCTGGCGGATCGCGATCACATTTTTTATCATGTCCGCAACCTTGCCTGCTCCGGAGAACACCGTGCCTTCCCATTTCGACATGCTGCTGGCGGTGTTTGACCGCGCCGCGCTGATGCTGATCTGCCTGTTCTTCCTGACCCGCACCCGCGTATTTCGTCAGCTACTGCAAAAAGATGAACACTCAATCGGCGAAAAAGCCGTGGTGACCGCCATCTTCTCGCTGTTTGCGCTGTTCAGCACCTGGTCCGGCATCAACGTTGACGGCTCACTGCTCAACGTCCGGGTGATTGCGGTCATGGCGGGCGGCATTCTGTTCGGGCCGTGGGTCGGCATTGCAACCGGCGTGATTGCCGGCGTGCACCGCTTCCTGATTGATATCGACGGCATCACCTCGGTGCCCTGTCTGATTACCAGCATCATCGCCGGTATCGCCGCCGGTGCCATCAACCGCTTCGTCAGCAAAGAGCAGCGCTGGCGCGCCGGCATCCTCGGCGGCATGCTGTGTGAAAGCCTGACCATGCTGCTGATCGTGCTGTGGGCGAAACCGATGTCACTCGGTTTAACCATCGTGTCGGAAATTGCGCTGCCGATGATTCTCGGCGCGTCGAGCATTGGTTTGATTGTGCTGCTGGTGCAGAGCGTCGAAGGGGAAAAGGAGGCGATTGCCGCGCGTCAGGCCAAGCTGGCGCTGGAGATTGCCAACAAAACCCTGCCGCTGTTTCGTCAGGTTAATAGCGACTCGCTGCGCAAAGTGTGCGCCATCATTCGCAGCGACATCCATGCCGATGCGGTGGCGATCACTAACACCAAACAGATTCTGGCTTACGTCGGCTACGGCGAGCAGAACTACCACAACGGCGACGACGGCATCAGTCCGACCACCGCGCAGGCGATCGCCAGCGGTAAAATTATCATTAAGAATAATGATGAGGCACACCGCACCAAAGATATTCACTCGATGCTGGTGATTCCCCTTTGGGAAAAAGGGGAAGTGACCGGCACGCTGAAAATCTACTATCGCCGCGCCCATCGTATTACTGGTTCACTGAAAGAGATGGCGGTCGGTCTGTCGCAAATCATCTCGACGCAGCTGGAAGTCTCGCGTGCCGAGCAGCTGCGCGAGATGGCCAATAAAGCGGAACTGCGCGCGCTGCAAAGCAAAATCAACCCGCACTTCCTGTTTAACGCGCTGAATGCCATCTCCTCATCGATTCGCCTGAATCCGGACACGGCGCGCCAGCTGGTGATTAATCTGTCGCGCTACCTGCGTTACAACCTGGAACTCAACGACGATGAACCCATCGACATCAAAAAAGAGCTGTGGCAGGTGAAAGATTACATCGCCATTGAGCAGGCACGGTTTGGCGACAAGCTGTCGATGATTTACGACATCGATGAAGATCTGCACTTTTCGCTGCCCAGCCTGCTGATCCAGCCGCTGGTAGAGAATGCCATCGTGCACGGTATTCAGCCCTGTCGCGGCAAAGGCGTGGTCACGCTGAGCGTGAAAGATCTGGGCGATCGCGTGCGCGTGGCGGTGCGCGATACCGGTGCCGGCATCAGCGAAGAGGTGGTCAGCCGGGTAGGGCGCAACGAAATGCCGGGCAATAAAATTGGCCTGCTGAATGTGCATCACCGGGTGAAACTGCTGTCCGGCCACGGCTTAACCATCACCCGTCATCAGCCCGGTACGGAAATCGCCTTTACCCTCAGCAAAAGTGGTCAGCGGCTGTCCGGCCCGCTCACCCCGTTAGCGGAAACCTCAGCGTGAAAGCCATTATTGTCGAAGACGAATTCCTGGCGCAGCAGGAGCTAAGCTGGATGATCCAGCAGCATAGCCAGATCAGCATCGAAGCCTGCTTTGATGATGGGCTGGAAGTGCTGAAGTATCTGCAGACTCATCGTGTGGACGTGATTTTTCTCGATATCAACATCCCGTCGCTTGACGGCATGTTGCTGGCGCAGAACATCAACCAGTTTATCCATAAGCCGCTGATTGTGTTTATCACCGCGTGGAAAGAGCACGCGGTCGAGGCCTTCGAACTGCAGGCGTTTGACTACATCCTCAAGCCGTATCACGAGTCGCGCATCATCACCATGCTGAACAAGCTGGAGGCCAGCGCACAACAGCAGCAGGCGCAGCAGCACAATCCGGCAGCCAGCGCGCCGCAAACGGTGAATTTAGTTAAAGATGAGCGCATTATCGTGACCGATATCAACGATATCTATTACGTTGAAGCACATGAGAAGCTGACGTTTGTCTACACGCGGCGCGAAGCCTATGTGATGTCGATGGCGATCAGCGAGTTTTGCAGCCGTTTGCCTGAGTCGATGTTCTTTCGCTGCCACCGTTCCTACTGCGTTAATCTGAGCAAAATTGGCGAGATCGAACCGTGGTTTAACAACACCTATCTGGTGAAGTTGCGCGATATGGATGCGCAGGT
This sequence comes from Pantoea sp. R102, assembly GCF_004916815.1. NCBI lineage: Bacteria > Pseudomonadati > Pseudomonadota > Gammaproteobacteria > Enterobacterales > Erwiniaceae > Pantoea > Pantoea sp. R102. Next base: position 15,446 of record NZ_SDFT01000041.1, on the reverse strand, counting down.
GCCGGTGAGTCGCAGCAAGGTGAAGGCGTTTCGCCAGCTGATGCATCTTTGAAGGCGAACGGCACGGGAAGCCGTTCGCCCGTCAGATTACAGCACGCGCCCCAGCGCCTGGCGCAGATGGGCACCGGCACCCAGCAGGCCCGGCTGGTCGTGAGTAATCATGTAAACAGGAATATCGACGAGATAATCGCGGAAGCGACCTTTGTCTTCAAATGCCGCGCGGAAGCCGGACGCTTTAAAGAACTCGAGGAAGCGCGGCACGATGCCACCGGCAATGTACACGCCGCCAAAGGTGCCGAGGTTCAGCGCCAGGTTGCCGCCAAACCGTCCCATGATGACGCAGAACAGCGTCAGCGCGCGGCGGCAGTCAATGCAGCTATCCTGCAGTGCCCGCTCGGTGACATCTTTTGGCTTGAGGTTTTCCGGCTCGCGCTGATCGGATTTCACAATCGCGCGATACAGGTTAACCAGTCCGGAACCCGACAGCACGCGCTCGGCAGAAACGTGACCCAGTTCGGCGCGCAGCACTTCGAGAATCGCGTCCTCTTCTTCGCTGTTTGGCGCGAAGTCAACGTGACCGCCCTCGCCCGGCAGGCTGACCCAGCGCTTATCAACGTGCACCAGATGGCTGACGCCGAGCCCGGTGCCAGCACCGTAAATGGCAATCGGTTTATCCTGCACCGGCGATTTGCCGCCGAACTGCAGTACGTCCTGCGCCGTCAGCATCGGAATCGCCATGGAAACCGCGGTGAAATCGTTGATGATTTCCAGCGTAGTAAAGCCCAGACTTTCCTTCATCTGACGCGTTGAGAAAGCCCAGTCATGGTTGGTCATCTCCACCCAGTCGCCGGTGATCGGACAGGCGATGGCGATGCAGCCGTCGGTAATTTCCTGTTTTTGCTCATCCAGATAGTGACGGATAACTGCTTCAAGGTTGTCGTAGTCTGATGTTGAGAATGTTTTGGCCTGGGAGATGGCGCCGGTCTCCACCTCACACAAGGCGAGACGAGCGTTAGTGCCGCCCACATCGCCGACCAGGGCGTATTTTGTCATTCTTCTGCTGCTCCGCTTGGGTCATAAACAAGTGCAGGACACTATAAAAGCCTGCCAATAAAACAACAACGCTCACCTTGCACGATGAGCGTTGGTCATTCAGTGCGACGCACAGCCTGACTGTCGCCAGCCCAACTGTACAGAGGCAACTGTCCTAAACTTTGTGGCTATTGCGCTGGTGCAGCGCCGCCGTGACGGTGCGCAGCAGCGGCGGCAAATCCTGTTTCTCCATCATCACTTCAATCAGTGACAGGCAACGCGCCTGACTGAGCAGCGCCATCACGGCATCGAGTTGCGCCGTTTCACTGATGCGCCAGCTCTGAGCCGCACAATTCAGGCTCATTGCCTGCGGCAGCGCGGTCCAGTTCCACTGCGCGATGTCGTTGTAGCGCTGTTCCGCTCCATGGATCGCGCGTTCGACAGTGTATCCCTCATTATTCAGCAGAAAAATGATCGGGCTTAAGCCGTCGCGCTGGATCGATCCCAGTTCCTGAATGGTCAGCTGCGCCGATCCATCGCCGATGATCAGAATGACGCGGCGGTCGGGCTGCGCCGTCTGGGCACCAAAGGTGGCGGGTAAAGTATAGCCAATGGAACCCCATAAAGGTTGTACCAGCAGCTGCGCATCATGCGGTAAACGTAGCGCGGCAGCGCCAAACGCCGCCGTGCCCTGATCGGCAAGGATAATATCACCGGGCTGCAGGAAACGCTGCATCGCCTGCCAGAAAGCCTGCTGACTGATTACGGCAGCAGCAGCGGGCGGTGCATCGTCCGGCATGTCGGCCACGCCCGTAGCCCAGTGCGCGCAGTGGCGCTGATAAACCGGCAGCAGCTCGGCCAGCGCCTGCGCCATGCTCAGCGGTGCGAAGGTTTCTCCGGCGACGCTGGCATGAAACGGCTGCAGATCAATCACCCGCTGCGCCGACAGCTGCTGGGTAAACCCGGCGGTCAGGGTGTCGGTAAAACGCACGCCGACGCACAGGGTGACATCGGTGTCTTCAATTGCCGCGCGCACGGTTTCGCGGCTGCCGCTGGCGGCGTAGGTGCCGACGAAGCCCGGTTGCTGCTCATCCAGCACGCCACAGGCGTTGCCGTCGAGATCGACACGGGTGGCACCGGCTTTAATGCCGTAAAGATAACGCCAGCTTGAGGTATAAAGGCGTAAGGCCGAACGCAGTTGCGTCTTGCTCAGGCTGTTTTCGCCCTGAACGCGCTCCACCAGATCCTGAAAGATACCGATTTTGAGCGGACGCGCTTCACCTTCGGCGCTAAAGCAGTGCGGAAAACGCTGCGCCAGAAAGGCGATGACTTCTTTACTGCTGTTCAACTTAGGTTGATTTTCCATGAAATTTCCTGATTACAACGGGTTTGCCGACCAGAGCAGGCATGAACAGGCGACATTATAATGACAACATCGCCAAATGCTATGTGATCCAGTCGATTAGCTGCGCGTCAGCTGAAGAAATTTTTCAATGTCGCTGTTCGCCAGCACTGCACAAAGCCCGTCGGTAAGGGCTAACAGCCCCGCTTCATCCTCGCTATCGAAGCGAGAATAAACCGTACTGTCGATGTCGAGAACACCGACCATCGTGCCATTCACTTTCAGAGGAATCACGATTTCCGCGTTACTGGCGGCGTCGCAGGCAATGTGCCCCGGGAAAGCGTGTACGTCTTCAACCCGCTGCACGCTATCCTCCGCAACCGCGGTGCCACATACGCCTTTACCCACCGGAATGCGTACGCAGGCGATTTTGCCCTGGAACGGCCCCAGCACCAGCGTCTCCGGCTCGGTCAGCAGATAGAAGCCTGCCCAGTTAACCCCTTCCAGGCGTTCAAACAGCAGCGCACTGCAGTTGCCCAGCGCCGCCAGGAAAGAAGTTTCGCCCGCTAACAGTGCGCGGACATCGCGATTTAAATCCTCGTAAAAGGCTTTTTTGTTCATTGTTTAACCATAACTCATCACTGGCGTGACCTTGTTGTCACTCAGTTGTTAAAATAAGCACTAATAATCCAACCCCACAAGGTGAATCATTGTGTTAGTTACTATACCCTTAGCACGCTATGCTTGAGACTATTCTCGTACCATAGATTGATGCAGACAGACGTGCTCTGCTCCGTATGCCGGTAACTGTAACGAACAATGGGCCCCTTGCGTCATTTATGAAAATTCACGCCATCAGCCAGACGTTGCCCCACGCACGTTATCAGCGTTGCCCGCAATGCGATACCCTTTTTTCCTTACCGGATGTGAAATCGCATCAGTCGGCTTATTGCCCGCGCTGTCATGCCCGTATTCAGAACGGTCGCGACTGGTCAATGACGCGGCTCACCGCCATGGCCGTCACGATGATCGTACTGATGCCGTTCGCCTTCAGCCTGCCGCTGGTGGATATCCGCCTGCTTGGCATGCGCATCAACGCCAGCCTGCTGGAGGGCGTGCTGCAGATGGCGCAACAGGGCAACGTATTGACGGCCGCCATGGTGGCGTTTTGCACCATTGGCGCGCCGGTGACGCTGGTGGCCGGCATCTGCTATTTGTGGATTGGCCACGCGCTCGGCATGAACCTGCGTCCGGTCCTGCTGATGCTGGAGAAACTCAAAGAGTGGGTGATGCTGGATATCTATCTGGTCGGCGTGGCGGTGGCATCGATTAAGGTGCAGGATTATGCCGCGCTGGAGGTCGGCTACGGGCTGGTCGCCTATATCGCGCTGACCATCATGAGCCTGCTGACGCTGATTCATCTCAACGTGGAGGAGCTGTGGGAACATTATTACCCGCAGTCGGTGCCGCACGAACCGCCCGAGCGGTGGCAGGTTTGCCTGAACTGCCACCATACCGGTATGCCCGATGAACGCGGACGCTGTACGCGCTGCCATACGCCGCTCGATTTTCGCCGCCGCCACAGCCTGCAAAAATCCTGGGCGGCGCTGATCGCCTCGATTGTGCTGCTGATCCCGGCTAACCTGCTGCCGATTTCGGTGGTGTATGTCAACGGTGCGCGGCGCGAAGACACCATTTTCTCCGGTATTCTTGGCCTCGCCTCCGGTAACGTGCCGGTAGCGGCAGTGGTGTTTATCGCCAGTATTCTGGTGCCATTTACCAAGGTGTTAGTGATGCTGACGCTGTTGCTCAGCATCCATTTTAAGTGTGAACAGGGTTTGAAAACCCGCATCCGTCTGCTGCGCGCCGTCACCTGGGTGGGCCGCTGGTCGATGCTGGATCTGTTCGTCATTGCTTTAACCATGTCGCTGGTCAATCGTGACCAGCTGCTGGCTTTTACCATGGGACCTGCCGCCTTCTACTTTGGCGCGGCAGTCATCCTGACCATTATGGCCGTTGAGTGGCTCGATAGCCGCCTGATCTGGGATGCACATGCAACAGGAAACGCCGACTACACCGACTAGCGCTAATCTGCGTAATAAACGCAAGATTTCGCCGTTCTGGCTTTTGCCCATTATCGCTCTGCTGATTGCCGGCTGGCTGTTATGGACCAATTATCAGGAGCGCGGTACCACCATCACCATCAACTTCCAGACCGCGGACGGCATCGTGCCGGGCCGCACGCCGATTCGCTATCAGGGCGTGGAAGTGGGCACCGTGCAGGGCATTGTGCTGAGCGATGACTACCGCAGCATTCAGATCAAAGCCAGCATCAAGAGCGACATGCGCGATGCGCTGCGGGAGAACACCCAGTTCTGGCTGGTGACGCCAAAAGCCTCGCTGGCGGGCGTCTCCGGGCTGGATGCGCTGGTGGGCGGTAATTACATCGGCATGATGCCCGGCGACGGCAAAGAGCGCGATCACTTCACCGCGCTGGATACCCAGCCGAAATACCGGGTAAACACCGGCGAACTGCTGATTCATCTGCACGCGCCCGATCTCGGCTCGCTCAACACCGGTTCGCTGGTCTATTACCGTAAAATTCCGGTCGGCCGCGTCTATGATTACAGCATCAACGGTAATACCGATGGCGTGACCATCGATGTGCTGATTGAGCGGCGCTTTACCAACCTGGTAAAAAAACAGAGCCGCTTCTGGAATGTGTCGGGCGTTGACGCCGATGTCAGCCTGAGCGGCGCCAAAGTGAAGCTGGAGAGCCTGGCCGCGCTGGTGAATGGCGCGATTGCCTTTGACTCGCCGGACAGCGGCGAACAGGCCAATAGCGATCAAAACTATCAGCTCTATTCGGATCTGGCACACAGCCAGCGCGGCGTGCTGATTTCGCTCGATCTGCCCAACGGCGACAACCTGAAAGCCGACAGCACACCGCTGATGTATCAGGGGCTGGAAGTGGGCACTCTGACCAAACTGACGCTGCTGCCGGGCGGTAAAGTGTCCGGCGAGCTGACGATCGATCCCTCCGTTACCGGCCTGATGCGCAGCAGCACGCGGATTGAGATGCGCGCACCGAAACTCAGCCTGACCGACACCAGCCTGAGCAGCCTGCTGACCGGCAATACGCTGGAACTGGTCCCGGGCGAAGGTGAGCCGCAGGATCACTTCAGCGTGCTGCCGGCCAGCGAAACGCTGTTGCAGAAGCCGGATGTGCTCACCGTTCAGCTCAGCGCGCCGGAAACCTACGGTATCGACGCCGGACAGCCGGTGATGCTGTATGGCGTGAAGATCGGTCAGGTTATTTCGCGCCGGCTGGATGAAAACGGCATCAGCTTTGTGGCGGCCATCAATCCGGAGCACCGCCAGCTGGTGCACGCCGACAGTAAGTTCATTGTTAACAGCCGTCTCGACGTTAAATTTGGCCTCGACGGCATGCAGGTGCTGGGCGCCAGCGCGCGCGAATGGGTCGACGGCGGTATCCGGCTGGTGCCGGGTGCGAAAGGTCAGCCGTCCAGCCGCTATCCGCTGTACGCCGACTCAGAGCGCGCGGCGGAAGGCATTACCGGCGATCAGCCGCCGACCACGCTCAAACTGACCGCCAACAGCCTGCCGGATGTACAGGCCGGCTCGGTGGTGCTGTACCGCAAGTTCCAGGTCGGTGAAGTGGTGGATGTGGTGCCGCGCGCCGATGCGTTTGAGATTTCGGTCCATATCCAGCCGCAGTATCGCAAGCTGCTGACCAGCGAAAGCGTGTTCTGGGCCGAAGGCGGTGCCAAAGTCCAGCTCAACGGCAGCGGTCTGACCGTGCAGGCTTCACCGCTGAACCGCGCGCTGAAAGGCGCAATCAGCTTTGATAACCTGACGGGCGCGCAGGCGGCGAAAGGCGTTAAGCGCGTACTCTATCCGTCAGAAACCGCCGCGCGTGCGGTCGGCAGCCAGATTACCCTGCACACCTTTGATGCCAGCAAACTGTCGGCCGGCATGCCAATCCGCTACCTCGGTATCAACGTCGGTCAGGTGGAGTCGCTGGCGCTGAGCCAGGATAACAACCAGGTGGTGGCGAAAGCGGTGCTCTATCCGGAGTATGTGCAGGACTTCGCGCGCATCGGCAGCCGCTTCTCTGTTGTCTCGCCGGAGATTTCGCCCGCCGGCGTCAATCACCTGGAAACGTTGCTGCAGCCGTATGTGAACGTGGATCCGGGCAAAGGCGCGCTGGCGCGCAGCTTTGAACTGCAGGAGAGCACCATTACCGACTCGCGTTACCTTAACGGGCTGAATATCTATGTGGATACCACCGAAGCCGGTTCGCTGTCGATTGGCACGCCTGTGCTGTTCCGCGGTGTAGAAGTCGGCACGGTAACCGGCACTTCGCTGGGTAACATGGCCGACCGCGTGCAAATCGCACTGCGCATCAGCAAAAAGTATCAGCATCTGGTGCGTAACAACTCGGTGTTCTGGCTGGCCTCCGGTTATAACCTCGACTTTGGCCTGATTGGCGGCGTGGTGAAAACCGGCACCTTCCAGCAGTTCATTCGCGGCGGCATCCAGTTTGCCACACCACCGACGGTGCCGCTGGCGCCACAGGCCGGTGCCGACAAGCACTTCCTGCTGCAGGATGAAGCGCCAAAAGAGTGGCGCAACTGGGGCACGGCGATTCCGTCGCCAAACTAAGACAACGGGCAGCCTGCGGGCTGCCCGACTTATTTGCGCCAGGGATATTGCGCACGGCTGTACCTGAGCCGGGCTCGGCGTTACACTTCGCCCTCACTTTGTTAGTCCGGTAGATATCCGTGTCCGATCGTTTTCCTGAAGATTTTCTCGCGCTGATGCGCGCCAGCCTGGCCGACGAGGCCGAACTCGAACGCTTTCTCGCCATCAGTCAGCAGCCGCTGCGCCGCAGTCTGCGCGTCAATACGCTGAAAATCAGCGTGGAGGATTTTCTCACGCGCGTGGCGGGCTATGACTGGCAGCTGACGCCGATTCCGTGGTGTCGGGAAGGCTTCTGGATTGCGCGTGATGACGAATCGCTGCCGCTCGGCAGCGTCGCGGAACACCTCAGCGGTCTGTTCTATATTCAGGAAGCCAGCTCAATGCTGCCGGTCAGCGCGCTGTTTGACGCCGCGCCGGATGCCCGCCAGGTGATGGACGTGGCCGCTGCGCCGGGCTCTAAAACCACGCAGATGGCCGCGCTGATGCGCAATCAGGGCGCGATCCTCGCCAATGAATACTCCGCCAGCCGGGTGAAAGTGCTGCATGCCAATATCAGCCGCTGCGGCGTCAGCAATGTGGCGCTGACCCATTTTGACGGGCGCGTCTTTGGTGCCGCGCTGCCGGAACAGTTCGATGCCATACTGCTGGATGCGCCCTGCTCCGGCGAAGGCGTGGTACGGAAAGATGCTGACGCGCTGCGCAACTGGACGCTGGCCAGCACCGAGGCCATCGCCGCCACCCAGCGCGATTTACTCGACAGCGCTTTTCACGCGCTGCAACCGGGCGGCACGCTGATTTACTCGACCTGTACGCTCAATACCATCGAAAACCAGCAGGTGATTGCCTGGCTGCAGCAGCGCTATCCGCAGGCGCTGGAAATTGTGCCGCTCAACGATCTGTTCGCTGGCGCCGAACGCGCGCTGACGCCGGAAGGCTTCCTGCACGTGTTTCCGCATATCTTCGACAGCGAAGGCTTTTTCGTCGCGCGGCTGCGCAAAACTGCCAGCGTGCCGCCATTGCCAGCGCCGACCTACAAACTCGGCAAGCTGCCCTTCTCGCCCGCCAGCCGCAAGCTGGTGGCGGAGGTGGCGCAGGCCGCGCACAAGGTGGGACTGCACTGGGATGAGAGCCTGACACTGTGGCAGCGCGACAAAGAGCTGTGGCTGTTCCCGGCGGCGCTGGAGAGCTGGCTCAGCAAAGTGCGTTTCTCGCGTATCGGTCTCAAACTGGCAGAAACCTTCCCGAAAGGTTTTCGCTGGCAGCATGAAGCGGTGGTGGCGCTGGCGCAACCGGACAGCGCGCTGGCGTTCGAACTGGACGAAGCGCAGGCGGAAAGCTGGTATCGCGGTCAGGATATTCATCCCGACACGCCGCCCGTGCGCGATGAGGTGATTGTCACTTACCAGCAGCAGCCGCTGGGCCTGGCGAAACGCGTCGGAAGCCGCATCAAAAACAGCTATCCGCGTGAACTGGTGCGCGACGGCCGGCTGTTCCGTTAACAACCATTACTGCAATTGCACCAGCGTCAGCCGGTTGCCAAATACCGCGCCGGTATCAATGTAATGCTGATTCGCGGCGTTAAGCGGCTGCTCCAGCGGCGTATGGCCAAAGTAGAACGCACTGGCGCCGGCGATCGGCTGCGAGCGGCCGCGCTGATGGCGAGCGAGCCGGTCGCGGCTCCAGACGACCTGATGCCAGTCGACATCCTGTCCCAGTGCATAGGCACTGGCAGGATAGTCGGCATGAGCAATGACGATGACGCGCTCCTCGAATTGCAGATGTAATATCAGCGGCAGTTCGGCACAGCGCTTCAGCGCATGACGCGCGGCAATCAGCCGCGCACCGCTCAGCTGCCAGAACCAGTCCCCGCCGTTCATCATCCACAGCATCGGATCGTCGCCCTGCAGCGCATCGAGCGCCATCTGCTCGTGATTACCGCGCACGCAGCGGAACCACGGCTCTTCCAGCAGTTGCAGACAGCCGAGGCTGTCCGGCCCGCGGTCGATTAAATCCCCGACCGATAGCAGCAGATCCTGTTGCCGATCAAAGCCCTGCCGCAGCAGCTGCGCATCAAGCTGCGCGCGGCAGCCGTGCAAATCACCGACCACCCAAATATTGCGCCAGTTATTTGCACGCAGCGTCTGATAAAACATGTAATCTGCCCCGGTTGACTGGAAGTTTAGTAAACCCGGCATAAAGTATAGTCCGGTGAGGGGTAGCCGCGGAGGCATCAGCGTGAGCAGTCGGAAACAGTTTGTTGGCATCCTCGTGATGATTTTTATTGGCAGTCTGCTGCTGCTGGAGTCGCTCGCGCGCCTGGTGCATCTGCTTTTTGTTGGCTGAGCGGTGTTTCATACCGCGCTAAACGCTTACACTCCTTTGCGTCTTATTGAAAGGAGTCGCCATGAGTCAGAATATCTACGATAACCCCGATTTTTTTGCTGGCTACGCCACCCTGCCGCGTTCGGTCAACGGACTGGACGGCGCGCCCGAGTGGCCCGCGCTGCGGGCAATGCTGCCTGAACTGCGTGACCAGCGCGTGCTGGATTTGGGCTGCGGCTACGGCTGGTTTTGTCGTTATGCGCAGCAGCAAGGCGCGCGTGAAGTGCTGGGGCTGGATGTGTCAGAAAAAATGCTGGCGCAGGCCGCTGCCATGACCGATCGGCCAGGCATCACTTACCAGCGCGCTGACCTCGAAACCCTGCAGCTCAGCAGCACTTTTGATGTGGTGTACAGTTCGCTGGCGCTACACTATCTCAGCCATATCGACGCCCTGTTTGCCACGATTTTTCATGCGTTACGTCCCGGCGGCGCGCTGGTGTTTTCATGCGAGCATCCGATTTATACCGCTCCGCGTCAGCAGGAGTGGTTCATCGATGATGCCGGGCAGCGCAGCTGGCCAGTCAATCAGTATCAGCAGGAAGGGGAACGGATCAGCAACTGGTTTGCCGCTGGCGTGAAGAAGCAGCACCGCAAGCTGGCAACGTGGATCAATGCGCTGATTGCCGCCGGTCTGGTGATTGAACGGCTGGATGAGTGGGGTCCGGATGTACAGCAGGTAGCGGAGAATCCGGCGCTGGACGAGGAGCGCGAGCGTCCGATGCTGTTTTTGCTGGCGGCGCGCAGGCCGCTGTAAGGTTTTCAGCAGTGGCTGCATCCTGCAGCCCTGTGAAAATTCCCCCCGGCGCTTATCTCCGGCACTCAATCAAGGTGTTAGCTCTGTAAAGGACGGCATCTACTGTAACGCTTAAGATTATTCCGAACAAGTTAAATGATATTAACTATCATTCTCAACTATTGATCTGGCACGCTGTTAATGCCCGTTGCGTTTGTGTCGCTTCTGTCTGCTGAATCCCACAGGAGCCCGCATGATCACTGACTACACCTTTAACTATCTGGATGGCCTGGATGTGCACTATCGCTATAAACCGGCCAGTCTGGATAATCAGCATCTGTTGATTGTCATGTCCGGGTTTAACCTGCCCGATCCTACCGTGTATGATTTTACTTTGCTGGAGCACACCCGCGCAGCCGTGTTATGGATCAAAGACGATTTCAACAGTTTGCCAGCGTATTACCTGTGTAACAATCTTCAGTTCAACATCGAGCACGGCGTCAGCCAGCTCATCCGGGCGGTGATTGAGCTAACCCAACCTTCTGACGTGACCATTCTCGGCGCGTCGAAAGGCGGCAGTGCCGCGCTCTACTTCGGTATCCGCCACAACATCAGAAACATTATTACTGCAGTGCCGCAGTTTTTTCTCGGTGACTATGCAAGCCAGATTTGGCCCAGTGTGGGTAAAGCGATGATGGGAGAGATAAGCCCGGCTGCGGTCGCGTTGCTAAATAAATACCTGCCCAATGCCCTGCGACGCGATCGCCAGACGCAGAAAAATATTTATCTGTTTACTGCTCTGGCCGATCATCAGCGCGAGCAGGAAGTGTTACCGCACCTCGGGCTGCTGGAAAAATACAGTAATTTCAATCTGATCGAATCGTCATCACCCTGTATCACGCAACATAATGAGGTGACCCGCTATAACCTCAACCTGATTCTGGCGCTGATATATCAGCTTGAGCAGAATATCACCCCGCGCTGGGGCCATATTCGCAACGGCAGCGGTTGGTAACGGCGCAGCAGAGAATCATAGGTTGGCTATGACGAATCCCCGGTTAACGCGTGATTAAAAAGATCGCCAGCATAAAACCGACAAACAAACCGGCAAAGGTCAGCAATCCGGTGCGCGGCGTTTTGGCCTGACCGACAATCGCGCCGATAAAAATGCTCAGAATGGTGAGCGTGCCAATCATTACCCAGAGAAGATAGTGTGTATTTGCTGCCATGCGAAATCCTGTTAAGCGGCCATCAATCAATGCGCCCTGTTATACCATTTTTCGCTATGGCTGGCTGCTGCAAATATCCGCTGTGTTGCGCTCAGCATAACAATGCATCACATGTGACAACGTCACTTGCGTATTATCTCACGCAATGTTATTGCGCTTAATAAATGCGCTAATTGAGCAAATAAAGTCCGGCAACAAGGGTACCGACGGAAATAATATGGAATAGCTCAGTCATGGTAGCGACCTCAATTTAATGCCTGTACGACTCAGTCAAGAACAGCATCTGGCGTTCGTCAAATCATCACCGCCTGCATTAAGCGCAGCCGATGGCATAAATACCAATCGATGCTTAACTGAATACGTACCCATAAGACAGGAGGAAAGCCATGAGCCAGTATGCATTAGCCACCTACCTTGCGTTAAGCCACGACGACCTCAATGAGATGGGCATCCGTCCGGACACGCTGTTTAAAGCGCAGCCCGACGATAACGGCGCCGCCGGTTACTATTTCAACGTACCGGACACCACGCCGCAGCGCGTGCTGGGGCAAAAACGCTGGTCGCTGGGCGATCGCATCGACATTCCGGCCAGCGTGTTAAATAACGATTCAGCGTAACGGCTCCCGGGATGCGCGATCCTGTGCCAGGCTTAAGTCATTGTGGAATGTTGCAATCAAGAGGGAATGATTATGATGAAGAAAACGGTACTGGCGTCACTGCTGATGGTGTTTAGTCTGGGCGCTATCGCTGAACAGGGCGGCTTTGAGGGCGGTAAAACCCCGCCGCCGCAGAAACAACAGGACGCCGGTTATAAAGGTTCTGAAGACACCGGCCAGACGCATATCGAACAGATTCGGGATTTTCGTCAGGGCGGCTATGTCACGCTGGAAGGTTATATCGTTAAAAAGTTAAGCGGTGATAATTATCAGTTTCGCGACAGCACCGGCACCGTGACCATTAAGGCTGCAGCCGATACCTTCAAAGGCAAAACCTATAACGCCGAGGATCAGGTCCGGGTGAGCGGCAAAGTGTATGGCCGGGGCGAAAATACCCGTGTGGATGTTGCACGTATCGAAGAACCTTAATGCGTTATCGTCCGGTCCGCCGTCGCGTGTGCGGCGGACATTATCATCCCATTCGCAGGAAATCATCGCATGAAGAGCCTGTTTGCCAGTCTGTTAATCCTCTCCACCCTGACCGCGCTGGCTGGCTGTCAGCAACCTGAACGGCCAATTGGTCCGGACGGACGCCCTAATGTCCCTGCAGAACAACCGGTGCCCGGCGGTCCAATGAGTAAAGGGCCGGTAGGTCAGCCGCAGGCCTGACCGTTAGCCGCTTCAGCGCTCATAACGGTCTGTCCTGAAAATTTATCGTCTTTATCGCCGCCGGGTATTATTTCCGGCGGCTTTTTTACGTCTGGCTTAATTAACACCCACCACCATTACCCTGATTAAATTTTCATGGCTATGCTTGGTTATCACGCTGAACTAAAGGATATGCTGATGCACAGTCTTGATCCACAGATGTTGCTGTTACTCTATTTTGTCTTACCGGTTTGGCTTATTGCTGGTTTTGCCGACTGGCTTTGTCATCGCGCAACCGAAATAGAGCAAACCTCCGGCGTTAAAGAGACGTGGATACATATTTTAATGTTTCTGGAGATGGGCACTCCGCTGCTGCTGGCATTATTTCTTGAGGTGAATGCGCTGATTATTGCGCTAATGATCGTGCTGTTTTTTTGTCATGAAGCCACTGCGTTGTGGGACGTCAGCTATGCGGTGAAAAGCAGAAAAGTGACGCCGGTCGAACAACACATCCACAGTTTTCTCGAAATGGTGCCGCTGATGGCGCTGCTACTGGTGATCTCCCGTCACTGGCCGCAATTTCTCGCGCTGTTTGGGGCCGGCAATGAAACGCCCCGGTTTACTCTTACGCTACGTGCCGATCCGCTGCCGCAGGGTTATATTATTGGCGTACTGTGCGCAATCGTGGTGTTTGAACTGCTGCCTTATCTGGAAGAATATCTGCGTACCCGGCGCGCGAAGAAAAACGCCTCAACGTGAACAGCATAAACCACCGCGCTGAATGGAAATGTGGATGATTGGGGAAGCTATTGATTCCACCACAGCCAATACCCACATGATAAAAAAACCTCCCGCGGGAGGTTTATCGATTAGATCGGTTTTTGCCCATCGTCTTCAGGCAATCCGGTGCCGGTATCATCATCGTCATCAAGCGGCTCTTCGCCGGGCACCTGCGCATCATCAGGCAGCGGAGTGACATCATCGGGTCGTTCTGACATAAGCACCTCCATACCCCACATTGGGTAATAACTATTTTAGTTGCGTTATCCTTCAGCCCGGCGGGTTTATCACGCATCTGTGAATTAAGCGTAAGAAGTAAATTAGTTATGGGTTAACGCTTTGCTTATCGCCTGCCCTCGGCTAACGCGATAAACAAAAAAGGCCACCCGAAGGTGACCAATAATAGGGTACTCGCTGCGTTAGTCATCAGGTGTGGTTATTAATTTATTTCGCCACATGAATAACACAACTGAATTAATTCGCTTCTTTCATCACATACAACGACGAGGCGATGGCAATCATAATCGACTTACAAAAAATACATTTTGCGCCGAGTGGATTTTGCCTGTTCCTGTCAAAAATGGACTGGCGATATTGAGAGCCCTGACATTGTGGGCATCTCATAGCATTAATTACTGTAATAATCAGAGACCTGTAACGTTAACAGCTGACGGACCTTTAGGGCCGTTTTCTACAGAGAATTCAACTTTCTGACCGTCATCGAGTGAGCGGAAGTCAGTTCCCTGAATGGCAGAGAAATGGACGAAAACGTCTTTGCTGCCGTCTTCCGGAGAAATGAAGCCGAAACCTTTCTCAGCGTTGAACCATTTTACTGTACCGAGCATTTTATTTGACATGTTTATACCTTGATAATGAGCCATATGGCATTAGAGGCTGAACCGCAGCGACACATCAGAACCTGAGATAAAACTCAAAGAGAAAGGCACAGGAAAGGCACTAACACAGATGAGAGATACAAAACGAACTAACTATGGGACTGTCTGCTTATCAGACCGGAGACGCATTAACGCACGTCTGGCGGATTAACACAAGGGGTAATAAATTTTATTGATAAATTTCTGGTGTGACGAAGCGGTGACTGCACCGCGTTTAAAATTTTAAGTGGTTAGATTTGGTCACCTTTATTCCAGCTAAAAAGCATCAGATTTAGAAAACTTTTATTTTTCACTGTTTAACACGGCCATGACAAATAAGAGCTGTGGTGAGAAAATTCAAATGTTATATTATTGTTGAAAATAAAGCAGTTACCTTCAATTGAGGCGATGTTATGGCCCAGGCAATCTTAGGTAAGATACTTTGGACAAGCAACATTTGAAACAGTTGCCAGTTCTGTCTCCAGTTCAATGACAAGTGAAGTTAAGTTGTAGTCTATCGAGTTACGCATACTTTCTCTTTTTTCAACATTTTCTTTAGTGCTCAGTTTACTATGAAAATTATACAATTCTGGTATATTTGCAGTAATTTTCTCCATGTCTTTAGAGTGAAAGAAAGGAATTGGTGGCCCTCCATTAGAATTGAAAGCCACTGCTTTTAAAGAAGTAAGCTCCATAACCTCAATGAACCCCTTATCACAGGTAAGCAAGCCCGGGAAGAAATACCTTTCACCATTTCCCATATTAAAAGTTATTGCTTGCTCTAAGTACCTATAATGAACAAGATCCCAAGTCATGCCTCTAAGAGCTTGCCAAATATTTTTTGAATTTTTGTGTATTTTATTAAAAAATTTAAAATCCGTCCCTTTTTCAAAAAACTCAGCCGCAACAATTAATTCTCTAACAGCAAAGAAACAAGCTTTATCATGAGCAAACCTGAAAATATCCAGCATCTTGTTTTTAAATGATCGAGAAGGAGAACTAATCTGGATTATACTAATCTTAAGAAGATAAATATATATATGG